>JAMDCE010000414.1:1021-11319 GCA_023489135.1 Chloroflexota bacterium | reverse complement strand
GGGGCTGAGTAATGTGCACGTGCGTCCCCGGCTCCAGCCATGACGATGAAAAGACCGGTTCGGCGGCGCTGGTCGCTGCTATCACTATGTCCGCCCCTTGCAAAGCCGCGCGAGGTTCCTCAGTCGGGATGATATCCAGTGCCAGGCGAGCGGACATCTCCTTGGCGAATCCTTCGCGATGCTCCCGCGTCGGGCTGTAGACGTGAACCGAGGTCAGATTCCGCACCGCGGCCACCGCCGTCAATTGTGACCGGGCCTGGCCGGCGCTGCCCAATACCGCCACCCGAGCTGCGTCTTGGCGTGCAAGCACCTTCGTCCCCAGGCCATAGGTGGCCCCGACGCGATACTGCTGGAGCAGTCCTCCGTGGATGATCGCCACCAGCTGGCACGTATCGATGCTGAACAGCAAGACCAGGCCGACGTATTTTCCGCTGGGCTGCGCCGGCACGCGATCGATTCGGTGGTGGCCGTCGACGTCACGCTCCACCCATATATCCGAGGATATGCGAATGGCCGATACGCCTTGCCTGACTACCGCGCCCTCCATCGTCTTCAGAAGGTAATAGGCCCCTGGCTTCGGCGTAGGAACGTACATATCCGACCGGATGCGGTTGACTGCCTCGTCCCGGCCAAGGTCCTTGTAGGCCTCCTCCAGGACCTCCAGACAGCGACGCATATCTATAATCTTGGCGACGTCGGCGTTGGTAAGAAGTAAGGTCATAGTTCAGTTTCCTCCGACTTCCAGTAGCACCGCTGCGGCGCTGGGAGCCACCACTACGTCGGCGGTACTACCGACCCTTTCCAGGGCCAGGTCAAGCGCTGCTTGCAAGGTATTTGTGTAGGCCATCGGGAAACCCGGCATCTTCTCCGGTCCCATGCCACTGGAGACCAGCACCAGTCTCGCCCTCTGCGCTGCCTTGGCCAGCGTGAACCGCTTGTATCGCGTCACCGTGAATTCGAGGTCGGCAAATTCTTCGATCACACGGTCGACGCTGGAGAATTCTTTCATCTCCTGCTCAAATTCCTCCTGGCCCACTCCGTCTTTGCATTCGCCGACCGTGACCAGCACCCCACCCTCTCGAACCGCCGGAACGCCCCGCGCCATGCCTTTGCCCTCGGTCTGCCAGAAGTTGGAATCGCGAGGCGCGCCGCCAGGTGAGACCACCACCACGTCGGCTGGCTTCGGAATGCTGAAGCGCAGGAGATCGCCGGCGGCGACGATGGCCGCTTTGTGCGTCTCCAATAACACGCCGGCAAAGCACTTCATTATCCTTTGCTTCTCGTTCAGTACCACGTTGCAGATGAACCGCAACCCGGCCATTAAAGCAGCCTCCTGCATGTCCTCGTAAACCGGGTTGCCGATCCCAACTCCCAGGCCACCGCCCAATCGAGCCAGGCCGTGGTTGTGCAGTATGGTCTCCTTGGAGGATACGCCGGGTAGCACGCTCTTCGCTCCGCCGCTCCAGCCCGCGACGTGGTGCGGCTCTACAATGCCTATCGACACCTTCAAATCGGCCTGGGCAAACGCTTTGTTGATCCGCACCCGTGTCCCGCGCCTGGTCGCCCCAATATCCATCAGACGGGACTCATCCTCGGCGTTATGGTTGATCACTCTCAGCGACCCGAAGAGCCCGTCGCCCACTATCCGCTTGACCTCTTCGGCCCGACTGGGACGGTGCAGGCCGCTGCCGGTGAAGACGGTCACATCTTCTAGCCTCACGCCGCCCGCTTCAAGCTCATTCAATACGAGTGGCAGAATCTTGGCGGTCGGGGTCGGCCGCGTGTAATCGTCGACGGCGATGGCTACGCTCTGCCCCGGCTGTGCCATCTCTCGTAGTGCGCGGGAGCCGATGGGTTTGGCGAGGGCCGCTGCCACTTCCTCCGTTTCGTCCCCCGCCTCTAATCCTGAGCAAGGCGGCACGGCGATGGTTACGCGCATACCGTCTGGCACCTCGCATTCCTGTTGCCCGGCGCCAAAGGGCATCGAGATCTTCATAAGTGCTTCCTCCTCTTGGCAGCTTCTGGGAGCTTCTCGCTCCCCTCTCCCTTACCGCTTCGCCAATCGATTCTTACGTCATCTTCCAGCGCGTCAGATACGCCTCCACCGGCCGTATGATCGCGTATTCCGTGGTCCACATAAGGACGGCCAGCCACAACGTCCAGGCCAGAACCTCCGCCGTTCTAGCGTATGACCAGGCCATATACAGGTTGAAGCCTATGCCCTGGGCCCTTACCAGTAGTTCGGCCAGTATGCTGGCCTTCCAGGCAAAGCCCACCATAACCCTCACCCCGGCCATAAGGTATGGGACGAGGCTGGGCATTACCACGTGCCTGAGCATCATCGTGCGGTTTGACTGCAGGGATGCAGCCATCTCAGTCAGCTGTACGTCCACGCTCTTCAACCCCTCCCAGGCATTCAGGGCCACGATGGGAAACCCGATGGCGGTGATGACCGCCAGCAGGGTGAACGGCGACTCGCCGAACCAGATAAGGGCGAACAACGACCAGATGACCGGAGGCACACTCTGGAACACGTTTACCAACGGCTTGCAGATTCCCTCGGCCGAGCGCAGCGCAAAACCCCCAAGAAGGCCGATCACAAGGGCCAGGACGCTTCCCAGAGCTATCGTCCTCACGGTGCTGAGCGTGGCGCCGACTATACTGCCGTCGGAGAACAGCCCGTAAAGGACTGCCAGGATGTCTCGGATGGGAGGAAACAGCTTTGGAGGCTGGATAGCCGCGATGGCGCTCCAGACGAGCACGACTATAGATATGGCGATCAGTATTCCCAGGCGATCGACATAGAGCGCAATCCTACGCCTGTTACCCGTGAGTCGAGAAGAGAGTATCACGATACCCTCCACCGCGTGAGGTACGATTCCACCGGCCTTATGAGGCCATACTCGGAGGCCCACATAAGAACAACCAACCACAGGGTGTAGGCAAAGACCTCGGTGGTGTTGGGCTTCTCCCACGAATCGAAGAGGGAGTGGCCGATGCCGGCGTTGCCGGTGACGAGTTCGGCCAGGACGCTCGCTTTCCAGGCGAACCCCACCGTCACTCGCACGCCCCCCATCAGATACGGGGTCAGGCTGGGAAGGACGACGTGTCTGATTACCATATCTCGTTTGGCGTTCACCGAGAGAGCCATCTCCTTGAGCTCGCGGTCGACATTTTTTAGTCCTTCCCAGGTATTGAACCCGATGATAGGGAACCCGACGGCTACCACGACGAACACGACGGAGAACGGGGTGAGCCCGAACCAGGTCACCGCCAACAGCGCCCAGACGATATTGGGGACTATCTGAAACAGGTTGACGATGGGCTTGACCACGCTCTCGCGCATCTGCAGGGCAAAGCCGGCCAAAATCCCAACTACCAAAGCCAATGCGCTGCCAAGAGCGACGGTCTTGACGGTCGCTAACGAAGCATCGAGCAGCACTCCCTTGACGGCCAGCTTTTGCAGCGCTTCTACAATCCCGTGAATCGGGGGGAACAGGAACGAGGGAAAGATGCTCGAAAGGATGGTCCAGGCGACCATCAGCACCAGCCCGGCCGCCAGGAAGCCGAGAGCGCTCCTGGCGGACCCCCGTAACCCCTGGTACCTGCTCCTTAGAGTCACCGTTGCGGTGAAGGCCACAGCGATCTCCTGCCCGGCTCAGCGCTTGGGCGGCTTCACGAAGAACTCCGAAGCCTTCGCCGGCTTTTCTAATCCGCCGATTTGCAGCAGGCGATCGTACAGGGTCTGAACTTCGGCGATGAGCTTGTCGTCGATCTCTTGCTTCACCCAGACCCGCGCCATGGACTTGTAGATCTCTTTCACCTCGTCCGGCTTGACGCCGTACTTGGCCGGGGATTCCGACACCGCTTTGGCGATCGCGTCCTCCTCTTTGTCGTAGTTGTTCAGAGCCTCCAGCATGGCCTGGTTAAGGCCCCACACCGCGTCGGAGTTGGCTTCGTAGAAATCTTTGCGCACTGCCGTCGACGTCTGGTAGAAGGGCGCGCCGTAGGCCTTATGGTATATCTCATAGGGATAGGCGATGATGCGGTAGTTGCCCGTCTTCATTATCTTATAGGGGAAGGGTTCTTGAAGCTGGAAGGCCTGGATATCACCCTTTTCGAGGGCCGTCATCAAGGCAGCGGGAGGAAGCGTCACCCAGTTCACGTCCTTCTCCGGGTCGAGCCCCTTGCTCTTGAAGGCATAATAGGCCACCTGGTAGGTGCTGGCGGCCTTGGTAGTGATCCCGAACTTGGAACCTTTCAGATCGGCCAGGTCTTTGTAAGGAGAATCCCCTTTCACCACCGTCCGGAACATCTCCGCGACGGCCCACAGCCTGGTCACCACCAGGGGAACTCCGGCCTGGTAGTTGCTCGCCGCCGGGGCCACGCCCATATTGGCATCGAGGTCTATCGTCTTGGCCTTGAACGCGTTGTACTTGTCGCCCGCGTTGGGGAAGGGCTTGTACTCGATCTCGATGCCGTACTTCTGTTGGATGTCGGGTCTGGCCGCCACGTACTCGAATGCGGTGGTGCCCCAGTCCACCGCGCCGGTGGCTCCCACCCTCATCTTGACCGGAGCCTTCTTGGCCGGCGCCGCCGGGGGTGCTGCGGCCTCTTTGGGAGCGGCCTTTTCCGGCGGTTTCGACGCCGGCTCCGCCGCCTTCGCGGGCTCCGACTTGCTGGGAGCCGACGGGGTCGCGGAGGGTTGAGAACATCCCGAGAAGGCGCCGAAGACCAGTGCCAGCGTCACCAATGCCATGGCCGCTAGGGAAACCCTGGATAGATTTAGCCTGCCCCTAACCATCGCTAACCTCCCTACAATGATATTTAATCGGGTGCGGAACCAGAACTACTGAATCCCTACTTGACGAGGGCGACTGTCTGCTCGAACTCCTTGAGCGAGGTCTCGAAGACGCCCAGAACCCGCTTCTCAACTTCGTAAAGCTCGGCCGACCCGTACTCCCGCGGGCGGGCCAAATTGATGTCGATCTCCGCCGCCACCCGGGTGGGCTTGGGAGTGTACACGATGATCTTGTCCGACAGGTAACAGGCCTCGATGATGTCGTGGGTGACGAAGATGACGGTCTTCTTGTTTTTCATCCAGGTGTCCACCAGCTCCGCCCGCAATTTCCTGGCGGTGATCTCGTCGAGGCTGCTAAAAGGCTCGTCCATCAGCAGCAACTGTGGATCGCGACAGTAAGCTCTGGCGATCGCCACTCGGTGCTGCATTCCACCGGAGATCTGGTGGGGGTAGAATCTCTCGTAGCCGGTCAGATTCACCATACTGAGAACGGCCCGAATGCGGTTCTCTTCTTGCGGGACCTTCCGGCCAGAGTCCGCCCTCAAGGCGAATCGGATGTTGTCCTCCACCGTTCGCCAGGGCAGCAGTCGCGGCTGCTGGAAGACGTAACCGTACCTGGCCGCTTTCGATCTCATTGCCACACTGTCGATGAGGACTTCGCCCGACGTCTGATCCAGGAGCCCGGCTATGATGTTAAGGGTGACCGACTTTCCGGACCCCGAGGGCCCCAGCAGGCACACAAAGGTCTCGTCGCCCACGACGAAGCTGGCGTTGTCCAACACCAGAAGTTCCCCGCCGTCGGCCCGGCGGAAGGATTTGACCAGGTTGCGGATTTCGATCCTGCTCATAGCTCACCCGGCGTTGAACGGCGCCATCTCTGCCCTCACCCCGTCTTCCCCATCCTTCTTGAGCGCTATCCACTTCAGCCAGTTTGCGTCATCTCTCAGTGGGTAATCCTCGCGGAAATGGCCCGCTCGCGACTCCTTCCGAATGAGGGAGGCGCGCAGCATCAGCTCGGCGTTCAAGATCATGTTCTCGGTCTCTCGCAGCTTGATTAGCTCGTGCACGTCCCTGGCGGCCATCCCGGGCCTGTCCTCATCGCGTATTCTCTGAATCTGTTGCAGGGCCGAGGTCAGAGAAGCCTCATTCTTCAAAATCAGTACGTCATAGGGGAAGATCGCTTCTTGAAGTCGCCGGGTGACGCCATCGGGCGTTTCCCGGGTATTCCGAGAGAGCGGCTCGAACAGCTCGTTCCTCAGATTGGCCACCTGCGCTGAGTCGATGGTTCGGCCTGCGTCTCCCACCCCCAGAGCGTACTTGCCGGCGTTGTCCCCGGCCTGAAAGCCCCCTGACATCGCGGTGGTGAAGGACCACCCGGTGAGCAATTCGATGCCCGTGGTGCGGGCCTTGCCGGCGGCGAAGAGGCCCTTCAGGTTGCTCTGTCCATTGAAGTCCGTTTTCAAGGCCCCCAGGCTGTACATGAATACTGGCATCCACTCCCTCTTGTCGACGTCGAGGCCGTAGGCGGCCAGTCCGCGGCGGTGTACCGATTCCCAGTTGAAGGCTGCCCCGGCCCGCCACCGGGCCAGCCCCTCTTTATCGGTAGTGCTGAAATCAAAGAACAGGGGGTTGTTCCCCTCGCGTATCTCCCTGGCCATCGCCAGGGCGATGGCGCCCAGGTCGGCTTTATCTCCCATTTCCGGGCTGTGCTTGTCCATAATGGCTTCGCCCTGGGCGTTTCTCAGCTTGGCTCCAAAGAAAGCCGCCGGTCCGGTCCCCGCGAAGGGGTACCTGGTGGGGCCGGAGTTGACGGTGTTGAACTCGGCGTTGACGATCTCGGCGCCGGCGGAATAGGCCAGGGCCGGACCATCTCCCACCATGTCCGTCATCGGGTAGTGCCCCCGGTAGCCAATCGTGTTGGTACAGAGAATGGTCGCGGAGGCCAGGAATATCTTGAACTCGTCGGTGCGGACGTCCGTTCCCACGGCCCCCACTACTTGGCCATCGACGACCAGAAGATCCGAGATGAAGGTCTTGTGCTGGAAATCGATCTCCCTACGGCTCGCTTCTTTGAACATCGCCAGCAAAAAGCCCTCGCCTCCCGGGATGGGGACGACGTTCTGGAGAACGCGGCACCCCCGGGCGGCGGCCGTCTGATACTTCCCGTCGGTCCGCAGAAAATCTACCCCCCAACCCTCGAGGAGCTTCATCTCCTCGTAGGATCTTTCGAGCATGTACCCGGCCGTCGCGTAATCTATGAACGACTCCTGCGCTCGAACAAGGTCCTTGAGATGCTCCTCCAGGTCGTCTTCGGGCATGACGACGATCGTCGTTCCCAGTGCCAGCTTGGCGTGGCCCGCCTTTCCGGCGAATCCTTTGTCCACCACGGTCACCCTCTGGACCCGATCCTTCGCCGCTATGGCGGCTCGCAGCCCCGATAGTCCGCCGCCTATCACCAGCACGTCGGTTTCGATCACTTCGCCGAGCTTATCCAGGGATGTCATTTGCCCGCCTCCTCAAACTTGGTTGATTGCCGCCACATCACCGGCTTGCTCTTTCTGAATGGCAGCACGGTGATGGCCCCGACCGGGCAATCCAGCTCGCAGGTGTAGCAGGTCCAACAGTCCCGGGGATAGGCCAGAACCGCCTTGCCGGTCTCGGGATGCATCCTGATCACGTCGGCCGAGCAGAACTTCTCGCACAGCCCACAGCCTATGCAAATTCGGGAATCGATGGCAGAAATCATGGTCTTCTCCAAACAATGTTGATTATCTTCCTATCTCCTTGGTCCACAACTCGAACCACTTCGCCCGGCCCGCCGTGATCTTTCGAGAGTCAAGCGCAATGACCTTGGTGGGAATCCGCTTCTGTATCTCTGGCGGCAGTTGCCCCTTCTTGCTGTACGGCTTCCACCATAGCCCGCTCTTCCGATCTAGTTGAGCCTCGGGGGAGATGACCGTGTCGATGAACTTCTCGGCCAGCTCCTTGTTCTTACTTCCCTTCGGCGCTTGCCCAACCTGTGGCCCCGCCACCACTGGAGCAGCCTGCCAGGGTGCCCCCGAAGATGCTGAGAGCAGCAGCCCCGCCCACTCCCATCAAGAAGGTCCGCATTGAAACGCGCTTTGCCGCCAGTTCTTTGATGGTCCGGCTGTCCCCGTTCATTGTGCTCGGCCTCCTTACTCATAATGTGGTATTGATGCGCTATTGGGCATCAGCTTTCCATTAGGGTGGGCCAACCAGCGCGAGGTAGTGACCCACGGGTTCCAGCTGATACTCTGCTATTTTGATGAGTTGAGCGCGTCGATCAAACGAGAGTCGCGTGCTTTTCGGCCGCGATGCCGGTCTGTGACCTTCAATGGAGAACGCCAGTTACGAGACACTTGCCTCGGTGATTTCCCGCTGCTCCATTTGTCGGAGCTCTCGCTGGATCATCACCTTGGTGCTCAAGATGTGCGTCTTGGCACATCTCTCGGCGACGTCCGGGTCGCCGTCCTTTATGGCGTCGAAGATGGAGGTGTGTTCCCGCAGCGCTGCGGTGATCCGTTCGGCGCGGCAAAGCAAAACGGGGAACAACATCTGCGCCGACATACGGATCGACGGTATGAATTGCACGAACCTCTGGTTGTGGCTCGCTTTGGTGATGGTCAGGTGAAAGTCTAGATTGGCCCGAGTCCACAGAGGAATATCGGGATTGTCCACCATCGCTTTCATCTTGTTCAGGCTCGCTTCAAGAGTCTCGAGTTCGTCGGGGGTGATACGTTGCGCGGCCAGCCGCGCGGCCAGGCCGTCCAGAACCTCGCGCACGTCGTAGATATCGAGCGCGTCGTGCAGGTCGAGCTTCATCACTTCGATCATCCCGCTGGGCGTGACGCATAGCAGGCCCTCTTCTTCCAGCTTGCGGTAAGCCTCGCGCAGAGGCGTTCGGCTTACGTTGAGCTTCTCGGCCAGCTTCTCCTGGACGAGACGCTCTCCCGGTTGGAGGCGTCCCCCCAGAATCATCTGCCGCAGGATGTCCGCGATCTGATCTACGAGGCGAATCCTCTTAATGACAGGCACTGAGTCTTGCATTTACGGATTTCTGTATCCTGTATCATTGTATCCAACTTTGCACAGTGTAGCATTCATTCGTGGTGTTGTCAATACGTTCGATTGCTCTACTCGAACCCATACTTCCGCCAGTTCTTCAACACCCGCTCCACGATGTGCCGCGGGTAAGCCGCATCGAAGGAAATCTTGTGGGGGCTCTCTCCCTTCCAGCGGCAGTCGAAGCAGATCTTGGCTCCCACTGTCCCGGATTTCTCCTCCGCGCTCAAATAAGGCATTATGGGCGAGGTGGTGACGCCCTCGAAGGTGCGGATGTCGCGCACCGGGTGGCAGCGCGTGGCGAAGGCGTGGATGACCTCCTTCCAGTTCAGCACGTCGACGTCGTCGTCCACCAGGATCAGCTGGTGCATCCAGAACCCGAGCTTCCCCCTGAAGATCAGGTCGGACACCTCTTCGCGGGAGATCTCGTTGCCTCGTTTCAGGGATACCACCAACGTATGATGGGTCGATTCCGGCCACATCCAGACCCCCGTCAGCGGCGCGCCCGCCTCTTCCAGGATCCGCGTCGCCGAGGCCGATATGGTGAAGGCGCGAATGAGCTGTCCCTCGTCGGTGGGGATGCCCATGTTGGTCATGGGCAGGATCGGATTGTGGCGGAAGGTCACGGCGTTGACGTGAAAGGCCGTTTCCAGCCTGCGTTGCCCGGCGCGATAGCCGATGTACTCCCCGAACGGCCCCTCTTCCAGCTTCGCCCCCGGCTGCACCTCGCCTTCGAGCACGATCTCGGCCGTCGCCGGCACCGCCAGGTCCACCGTCTGACACTGCACCAGTTCCAGCGCCTCGCCGCGAATCCCTCCCGCCGCGGCTGCCGTATCCTCTCCCCAGCGCAGGGACGCGCAGGCAGCCATTGACGACACGGGCTCGCCGCCAAAGACGATGGCGAAAGGCATCGGCTTCCCCATCGCCTCGTACTTCCTCAGCATCATCCCACAGTCCGAGTTCGGATGCACCCGTCCGGACAGGTTTCTCTGGTCGAAGACCATCAGCCGGTACATCCCCCAGTTCACCCAGCCTTCCTCCGGGTCCCGGGTCACTACGGAATGCCAGGTGCCTATGTAGCGGCCGCCGTCGCCCTCGTGCACCATCGGCGCGGGGAACTCGAAGAGATCGACGGCATCCCCCAGGCGCACGTTTCCCTGGCACGGCCCCCCGGCGACCCTCCGCGCAGCGATAGGCGAATCCAGCCTGCGCAGATACTCCCGCAGTAGCTCCAGCGGGTGGGTCGAGGCCGCCAGCCCCAAAGCCACCGCCAGCCGCCGGTAGGTAGCCATCGGTGCCCCCAGCAGGCGCGCTTCCGGGTAATCCTTTACCTTCTCAAAGAAGGCGGCCGGCCCCCCCGACTCGCACAACCGGCGCACGATCGCCCCCGCCTCCAGGCTCCCACCGACCCCCT
>JAMDCE010000414.1:0-1011 GCA_023489135.1 Chloroflexota bacterium | reverse complement strand
CAGGTTCCAATCCCGCTCCTGCCGCACCCGCACCAGGTCCCCGCTGCGCTCCAGGGCCTCGATATACTCCCTCAAATCATTGTAAGCCATATCTCTTCCTCCGCCCCTGTTTGTGCGCCCTCCACGAAGGCAGCCCTGCCAAATCTATCGCACCCCAGGGCGGGTGTCAATAGCGCGGGATGCGCCAATCCCCTCTCGCCTCATCATCATACACAAGCATGCTTGATCGATGCCGGGCTCCCGGCGAATGAATTCGCGGTTTACTCAAACGAAACCCGCCCTGCGGCGGGTTGGGCGGGGAGTCGACGAAGGCCGACTTGGTGTGGCTTGCCCGCGACTTCAGTCGCCGGGCGATGGCTGCGAGAGAGGACATCCAGGCTTGTTCATAACAATGAGCGCAGAGGGCTAAGGTGAGGATGCCTCGTGTTCATCAATATTGACACGCGTGGTATAGTAATATCGTTGAAAGGAGCATGCTTGCCTGAGCACGAGCGCAAGTGTGCCGGGTTAGAGCTGGGTTGTAGAGGTGGACGGCCAAGGGCGGCGAGTCCTCCTTTTTCGATTATTGAAGGGGACTCCGATGAACACCCAGGTCATCCGCGCCAGGGCCGTGGGCGCGCACGCTGTTTTGGCCTCCTTGCTCGCTGCTCTTATCTACCTGTTTGCGCTGCAAATTAATGAAGGCAGAGTCTCGCCCGCTCTGCGGCAGGACCCCTCGCCGGCCCAATCGCGACCCGCGGCCTCGGTCCAGAGTCGCCTGGCTCAGCTGCCGCTCTATTTCGTCGAGAACCAGGGGCAGGTCGACCCTCGCGCCTTCTACTACGTCCAGGGCAGCGACAAGACTATCTTCTTCCGGCCCGAGGGTGTCACGTTCGTCCTGAACGGCGACCCCGTGCCAGAGAACTCCCAAGTGCAGCCACCTCGGCCGGTCCAGGCTCAGCCCGCGCACGGCTCTCTGGAATCTGCCCCGGCCCAGGCCGAGCAGCGCTGGGTGAACTGGGGGATGTACCG
>JAMDCE010000498.1 GCA_023489135.1 Chloroflexota bacterium | reverse complement strand
ATCGGGAGAGGAAGTGGTAGCACGAGTGGTAGACTACTTGCGCCGGGTCGCAAGTGGCGAGTCACCGAAGGAAGCTTGACGCTTTCGTTCCTCCACTAATCTCAGTACGGATGGTGGGATTCTCTTGGGACTATCGACGATAATTGGGTTGGTGCTGGGGATTGGTGCCCTCTTCGTCACGTTGATTATGGAGGGAGGTGACCCCGCCAGGTTCGCCAGTCCGTCGGCGGCCCTTATTGTGTTCGGTGGAACGCTCGGTGCAACCATGATCAGTTTTCCTTTGGGCCTGGTCACCAAGCTTCCTTCGCTTATCATCAGAACCCTCACCCGCGAGGGCAACGCACAATCACCGGAATCCGTGATCTCGTTGTTCGTCAGTCTGGCAGAGAGGGCAAGAAGGGAAGGTCTGCTTTCGCTGGAGGAGGAGGCTGGCAAGATAAAGGATCCCTTCGTGAAGAAGGGGATGCTGCTGGTCGTCGACGGGATCGATCCGGAGGTGGTGAGGGACATCCTCGACGTAGACATCGCGGCCATGGGCGAGCGGCACCAGAAAGGCTACGGAATGCTCGAGTCGATGGGAGGATACGCCCCCACTATGGGCATTATCGGCACCGTGATGGGACTGGTGAACGTTTTGAGCAGTCTCGACGACCCATCTAAATTGGGAGAGCACATAGCCGTGGCTTTCATCGCCACCTTCTACGGGGTGGCCTCCGCCAACCTCATCTGGCTGCCCTTGGGCGCCAAGCTCAAGTCGCAGAGCAAGGATGAGATTTGGCTGCGAGAGGTGGCTCGCGAGGGCATTCTGGCCGTTCAAGCGGGGGACAATCCGCGCATCGTGCGTGAAAAAATGGAAGCTTTCTCGTCTAGCAGTCAGCGCGGGGGCAAGGGAGCCAAGACGGCGCCCGCTCCTTCTCAGGAGGAAGCCATAAGAGAGCCCGTTGCGGCACACGGGCGGTGAGAGAGGTTTTCTAGTGTGCCGTCGGGCTGGAGGTTCGGGGGCGTCCCCCGAAACTACTTTCTTTCAGGCGGGGTGGGATAGGGCTTTTGCCGAAAAGGTTCCTGATCCTGCGCTCATTCGGGTGACATCAAGTGGTGAAAAAAGGCCATCACGAGGCGAAGCACGAGAATTCGGAGCGCTGGCTCCTGACGTACTCAGACCTGATCACTCTTCTGCTGGTGTTTTTTGTGGTGATGTATTCGGTCTCGAAGGCGGACGAAAAGAAGTTTTCGCGCTTGAGCGCCTCTCTTCAAAAGGCTTTCAACGTGGTTGTATTGGAGGGGCAGGACAAGACCGCTGTGGCAGGCGATATGGGACCCGCCAGCGGGAATGCGGTCATGAATGACTTCGTCGGCTTGCGGACGCAGATAATAAGACTGGCCGAGGAAATGGGCGTGCAAAGCCACGTCGACGTCAGGCTGCAGCCCGAGGGAATAGCCATCAGCCTCTCAGGGAACTTGCTGTTCGATTCCGGTAGAGCGGAGCTCAGACCTGAATCGACTCAGATACTGGACGGTGTGGCCGACCAGCTGCGCTCTCAGCCTAACGAAATAAGGGTCGAAGGTCACACCGATAACATTCCGGTGAATAGCGAGATGTATCCCACAAATTGGGAGCTTTCTGTGGCGCGGGCAACCGTGGTGACGCGCTATCTGACCGAGGTGGACGGACTATCGCCCCGGCGATTATCAGCCCAGGGGTACGGAGAATTCCGGCCGCTGGTCGATAACAAGACGAGGGAAGATCGGGCTCAAAACCGCCGGGTGGACATCCTAATACTATATCCCGATCCATCTCAGCCAACGGACTAACGGCCGTTTTGGTGATTTTGGGGGATGATTGATGAGACGATTGCTGGGACGCAAGTTGATAATGGGGGGGATAGCGGTTATCGCCATACTGGGTGGAGCCGCCGCGGCGTTCTTCTATATGCCCGCTCTCTCTTCGGCTATTGGCCTGGGAAGCGTTCAAGGCGCCGGTGAGCATCCGGTCGCCGATACCCAGTACGCCAAAGAGAAGAGCCCCGAGCCAGGAATGATGTATCCCATGAAGGAGCGAGTCATCAACCTGGCCGATCCTGGAGGATTCCGCTACATCAAGATCCAGATCGTTTTGGAATACGATCTGCCGGAGGCCAGGGGTCTGGCCGGCGATGCCTACAAGAAGCACCAGGACGAATTGATCAAATCGATGGCGAGCAGGAGCCCGATATTGGACGACGTCGTGACCACCGTTCTGGCCGGCAAGACCGCAGCCTCACTCGCCTCGGCCGAAGGCAAGGAGAAGCTCCGCGAGGAGCTGAAAAGCAAGCTTGGGGAGGTGGCCAAAGATCCCAAGCTCCAGAACGCCTATTTCACCGAATTCATCATCCAGTAGCGGTTGAGTGAAAGCGACAATGGAACCTGAGGGAAAAACGGATACTGAAGCGAAGAAAGTTCTCTCCCAGTGGGAGATAGATCTGCTCCTTGGTGCCATGGGGAACCAGGAAGGACAGGAATCGACGTCGACGCCCGAATCCAACAAGAGCGTTAGACCTTACGATTTCAGGCGGCCGGACAAGTTCTCCAAGGAGCATCTTCGAGCCCTCCAAACGATACACGAGGCCTTCGCGCGCGCGGCTGCTTTCTCTCTATCCTCCCATATGCGAACCGGGATCCAGATCAAGCTCTCGTCCATCGAGCAGGCAGTATACGGCGAATATGTCCAGCAGCTTTCCAACCCCACGGTCGTAAGCATCGCCAGCGCCGACCCGTTGCCCGGTCGCCTCATCATAGAGATCAACATGGACCTGGCGTTTGCCATCGTCGATCGTTTGCTGGGAGGAACGGGACAGTTTCAGCAGAAACTTCGGGAAGTCACCGATATCGAATTCGCTTTGCTCCAGACGGTTGTGAAAAGCCTGTTAGCTGCCCTTCGTGAAGCCTGGCTGCATCTTGCTCCGGTGACGGTGGGCTTGGAGGATTTGGTCTTTAATCCCCAAATCGTGCAGGCCGCCTTCCCCAGCGATATTGGCATTCTCTTGCTTTTCGAGCTGCGCATAGGTGAGGCATCAAGCACTATCAGTATGTACATACCATACACGCTTCTGGAACCGGTCATGGGCAAACTGAGCTCTCAAATGTGGTTTAGCCGGGTTCGAAAGGAAGCGTCCGAAGACAGGGACACTATCTGCAGGCAGATCGAGACAATCGAGCTACCGATAACCGTCAATCTCGGCTCAGCCATCGCCTCCACGCGAGAGCTCCTGGATCTGCACAAAGGCGATGTGATCAAACTTAGCGCGCTTTGCGATCAGGAGCTAAGGGTACTTGTCGCGGATAAGCACAAGTTCTGGTCCAGGCCGGGCCGTGTCGGGCGCAGGATGGCCGTTGCCATCACCCGATCGTGCGCTGATAACAGTCTTGGAGGAGATCGATATGATGGATGACGAGTCTCTAGATTTTGGCCCGGAGGTACATCCGGCGGAATTCGCTTCCCTCGGCCCCAGCCAGCCGGCCAATGGGTCGGGCATCGACCTCCTGCTCGACGTGATGCTCAACGTCAACGTCGAGCTGGGGCGCTCTTCCATGCTGGTGAAAGATATACTTGCCCTGGGGCCGGGCTCGGTGATCGAGCTCGAGAAGTTGGCCGGTGAGCCCGTGGACGTATTCATCAACGACACAATGATCGCCCGGGGGGAGGTTGTGGTAGTCGATGAGAAGTTCGGCGTAAGGGTTACCGAGATCATCGCCCCGGGGAAGAAGAACGCGGCCTAGTCTCAGCCTAGCCGGCAATTGTGGGGGGTCTACTGGTGTCTGATATCGGAAGGAACCGAGCCGTTCTTACCTCTGTTGCGGCCATTGTGATTGTCTTGGGACTGGTTGTGGTAGGCCAGATGCCCAAGAGCACGCCCCCATCGCCGCCTAATCAAACGGCAAGTGTGTCGATTGATGCCACGGAATCACCCGGCGAGCAATTCGCCGTAAGAGACTACGCCGATTTCAGCTCAGGCGCGGAGTCGGATATTGTCTCATCCGATTGGCTCGGCCTACTCGTCGGGATGGTGGCGAAATTGGCTCTGGTGATAGTCCTCATCTACGGCGCCATCATGGTTTTGCGTCGCTATGTCTATAGAAACCACCTGGTTCCCTCTGGCCACAAGCCCATCGCTATGCTTGGCTCCCTCAATCTCGCCCCCAGCAGAACAGTCTACGTGATAGAAGTGGGAAGGAAGATTCTGGTCGTCGGAGGAACCCAGAACCAGTTGTCCTTGCTCACGGAGATTGCCGACCCGGAGGCGGCCGACGAAGTCCGTGCACTATCCACTCCAGGTCCTGCCCTGGGCCAGTTCTCCACCCTACTGAATGTCGCCAATCGCCGCTTGGGAGTCAGAGATGTTGGCGAGACTGATTCTACCGTTGTCGATCCCGTCCAGGTGAAGATTCACGAAGGTCGCGAGTTCATCGATAAGAAGCTCGCCGACATCCGTCAGACCCTCAAACCCGCCAAGGAATCCCCCGCTGAAACTGAAAGGCCATAGGTCCCCTTCGCCTCGGGACCAAAGAACTTCCCACACAGGGCCTTTAGTTCCCCCCCGTTAGGCTCCCCGGACCTTAATTCACGCCGCGATATCGAATAGGATACCGTTGTCAGAAAGGAGTGCATCTTGAGTGTAGCGGCCTTACGACGAATCGTCCTTCTTTGCCTGTGCTTGGGCGTACTGGCGGCCTCGACCGGATGTGTGGCGTCCTCGAATTCCGCCGTGACGCTGCCCAACCTTGTGCAGGTTGAAGGCGCAAACGGCGAAAGCTCGGCCGGCGTCCAAATCCTTGCAATGCTCACCGCCCTTACGTTGATTCCCGCTATGCTGATGATGGCCAGCTCGTTCACCCGAATCATCATAGTTCTTTCGTTCATTAGAAACGCTCTCGGCGCACCCCAAACTCCACCCAACCAGGTGTTGCTGGGTATGGCCCTCTTTCTGACGATCTTCGTGATGGCCCCCGTCTGGCAAGGAGTCAACAACACGTCATTTCAGCCATACATGAAGAATGAGATCTCGCAGGACGAGGCAATCAAGCGTGGGACAGAGCCAATGCGCACCTTCATGTTCAAGCAGACGCGCGAAAAGGATCTTTCCCTGTTCATCTATCTCGCCAAGCTCCCTCGGCCCAAGAACGAAGGTGAGGTTCCCACCCACGTGCTAATCCCCGCGTTCGTCATTAGCGAGCTGAAGACCGCATTCCAGATGGGTTTTCTGATACTGATTCCCTTTCTGGTTATCGATATGATCGTTTCGAGCACGTTGATGTCTATGGGCATGATGATGTTGCCTCCGGCCGTAATCTCCCTGCCCTTTAAGATACTGCTTTTCGTTCTGGTCGACGGCTGGCACCTGGTTGTGCGCAGCCTCATGGTCAGTTTTACCTAGAGGTGGAAAATGACAAACGACATGGTGATCGAGATCGGCCGCGGCGCCCTAATGGTGACCCTGATGATAGCAGGCCCGGTGCTCGGCCTGGGGCTCCTGGTGGGACTGGCCGTGAGCATCTTTCAAGCGGTTACGCAGATCAACGAAGCGACCCTGACCTTCGTTCCCAAGATCCTAACCGTATTCGCCGTATTGGCGCTGCTGGGCTCGTGGATGATAGGGGTGATGATCAACTACACGGCCAATCTCTTTGGGATTCTTCCCTATATGGTGAGGTAGGAGCAAGGTGGAATCATTGAGCCCTATATTCACTCTCAGTCCAAGTTACCTGATTGTCTTGTTCCTCATGGTGGTGCGAATTAGCGCTCTGCTGATGACCACTCCTATCCTGGGCGCCCGGACCGTACCGGCCATGAGCAAGATAGGCCTGGCCATACTGGTCTCCTTCATACTGCTGCCGACCACGTTTTCCGACGCGGTGGTTCCATCATCATTTGGCTATCTGATTATCGCCATAGGTAAGGAGCTCGCCGTCGGACTGCTGGCGGGCTTCGCCGTTACTCTCCTTTACACTTCGATGCAGGTGGTGTCGTCGCTGGCCGGAATTCAGATGGGGTTCGGTTTTTCGGGCACCATCGATGTAAACTACGCCGGCCAAGCGCCGGTCCTGGACCATCTGTTTAGCGGGCTGGCAACGCTTATCTTTCTCAGTGGGAACTTCCATCATACGTTTCTGATGGGCGTTCAGGGATTGTTTGATATGATGCCGCCTAACGCGTTTTCGCTGGCTCGCATCTCCCCTGAAGGCCTGATTTCGTTATCGGCAAACATGATCCTGGTCGCGGTGCGCATAATACTTCCGCTCCTGGGCGCTTTCCTGCTCACAGACGTTGCCCTGGGCGTGCTGGCTCGGACCGCGCCCCAAATGAACGTTTTCTTTGTTGGAATGCCCATCAAGATCGCGATTGGCTTCATCGCCATAATGGTGATGCTGCCTTTTTTGGTGAGCAAGATCGACTGGCTTTTCGGCCAAACGGCGAATGATATGGCCTTGATCCTCAGGTATAGATAGATTGGCAAGGAGGAAACACCAAGGCCTTGGCTAGTGGAGAGAAGACTGAAGCCCCAACCGCCAGGCGTAGAGAAGAGGCCAGGAAGCGAGGCAGCACTCCAAAGAGTGCCGAGCTTACCTCCATTCTTGGGCTGCTGGCGGGCATAGCAATCATAAAGTCGACCGGCGCTTCGGCGCTCACGCCGATGACTGATCTGATGGTCTACAACTTTCGCCATCTCTCGACGCCGGATTGGACCGTTGCCAGCGCCTCAACCTACATCGGCGGTCTGGGGAACCTCTACATGGGCATCATGACCCCACTCTTTGCCGCCGTTCTGGTTGTGGGTGTCGCCGGGAACTACGTTCAGTCCGGGTTCATGCTCACCGGCAAGCCCCTTTCGCCTGACTTCTCACGAATCGATCCCCTTAAGGGTTTTCAAAGGATCTTCTCTCAAAGGTCATTGGTGGAGCTCGTCAAGTCCGTGTCCAAGCTCGGAATAGTCGGATACGTCGTCTTCCAGGAATTGCAGTCCAGATACCTCGAAGTCGTGGCGCTGACCGGTGCAGACATTCGAGGAGCAATGTCGGTCATCGGCGACTTGGCAATCGGTGTCTTGTTCAAAGCAGGATTAGCCCTGTTTGCGGTAGCTGCCCTGGACTACGGGTATCAGCGCTGGGAGCACGAAAGAAACATACGAATGACCAAAGAGGAGCTGAGGGAGGAGCTTCGACAGAGCGAGGGCGACCCCAAGATAAAAGCGAAAATTAGGCAGCAGCAGCGCCAACTGGCCAGGCGAAGGATGATGAATGATGTGCCTGCTTCAGATGTGGTTATCACTAACCCGACCCACCTGGCGATTGCCATCCAGTACAGGCCGGAATCGATGCGTGCGCCCAAGGTGGTTGCCAAGGGGCAGCTCATCATAGCCGAGAAGATCAAGGAAGTTGCGCGCCGGCACGGCGTCCCGGTAGTTGAAAACAAGCCTCTAGCTCAGGCGCTCTATAAGTCGGTTGAGATAGGCTTCGAGATTCCACCTCTACTCTACCAGGCTGTCGCCGAGGTCTTGGCCTTCATCTACGGCCTGAAGCACAGGAGAAGACCGGGAGGATACGGCATTGGCAGTTGAACTCCGCGCCCGCGTCCCCTCCAGGGGACTCGGCCGCTTCTTGCAGTACAGCGACATCTTCCTGGCCGTTGCCGTCATCGTCGTGGTCGGGATGCTGATAATACCGCTGCCCGACTGGCTCTTGGATATCCTGATAACGGTGAATATCTCCACGGCGCTGGTGGTGCTTCTAACTTCGATGTATATTCTTGAGCCGTTGAATTTCTCGTCCTTTCCTTCTCTGCTGCTGGTCGCGACCCTTTTCCGCCTGGGGCTCAATATCTCTGCCACCCGACTGATACTGCTCCACGCCCACGCCGGCCAGGTGATAGAATCCTTTGGCCAGTTCGTCGTGGGTGGCTCTTACGTCGTGGGAGTAGTCGTCTTCATCATCCTGGTAGTCATACAGTTCGTCGTCATCACCAACGGTGCCGGTCGGGTAGCCGAGGTGGCGGCCAGATTCACCCTGGATGCTATGCCCGGTAAACAAATGAGCATCGACGCCGACCTCAACGCCGGGTTAATCACGGAAGACGACGCCCGGCGGCGCAGGAAATCGGTCGAGATGGAGGCTGATTTCTACGGCGCAATGGACGGCGCCAGTAAGTTCGTCAAGGGCGATGCCATCGCCGGCATTATCATCATCTTCATCAATGTGTTGGGCGGCCTGGCCATTGGAGTTCTCCAGAATGGAATGCAGTTCGTCCAGGCGCTCCAGACCTACACCCTCCTTACAGTGGGAGATGGTTTGGTTTCCCAGATTCCGGCGCTCCTGATATCGACCGCCACCGGTATCATCGTGACCCGCGCCGCCTCGGAATCCAATCTCGGGCACGATGTAGTCAGCCAGGTATTGGCGAATCCTCGGGCCCTGGCCATCGTCTCCGTAACCCTGTTCGCCCTGGGGCTGGTCCCCGGTTTGCCCAAGATTCCCTTCTTCATTATTGGGACTCTCCTGGGAGGCGGCGCCTACATCCTGACTCGCAACAGGCGCTCCGCACAACTGGCCGTTGCCGAAAAGCAACCGGACCACGAAAAGGAGGCGCTGCCCTCAGACCCCGAGAGTGTGGTCAAGCTGCTCCAGATCGACCCGATGGAGCTGGAGATTGGCTACGGGTTGATTCCTCTGGTAGACGCCGAGCGGGGCGGCAACCTTCTCAACCGCATCAGCCTGATTCGACGGCAGGTGGCCCTGGACCTGGGTATTGTCATTCCCACCATCAGGATACGCGACAATCTCCAGTTGGATCCGAACACCTATTCAATCAAGCTTCGCGGTGTCGAGATCGCCCGAGGCGAAATACGCGTGAGTCGCCTGTTGGCGATGAATCCGGGGGCAGCCGAGGAGGTGCTGGAAGGCATTCCTACCAAAGAACCGACCTTCGGGCTGCCGGCGCTGTGGATCGCCGCCGGAGAGAAGGAGCGCGCGGAAATGCTGGGCTATTCCGTGATCGACCCCTCGGCCGTGATCACCACTCATCTCACGGAGGTGATTAAGGCCAACGCGCCGGCCATCCTCACCAGGCAAGATGTTCAGACCCTGGTGAACAACGTCAAAGCCACCAGCTCAGCCGTCGTCGAAGAGCTGCTGCCGGAGCTGGCCACCGTCGGGGACATCCAGAAAGTGCTTCAGAATTTGCTGCACGAGAGGGTCTCCATACGTGACCTGGTAACCATCCTGGAGACGATGGCCAATTGCAGTCGCTCCACCAGAGATCCGGACCTTCTCAGCGAATTTGCTCGGCAAGCATTGTCTCGTTCGATCTGCAGTCAATACGCCGACCCCTCCGGAGTGATCCACGTGATCACCTTGAGTCCTCAATTGCAGCAGCTCCTGTCAAAGGGGCTGCATCAGAGCGACCAAGAGACTATAATAAGCCTGGAGCCCGGCCAGACCCAGCGCTTCCTACAGCGTCTGGCTCAGGAAATGGAAAAGATGGCGGTAGCCGGTTATCAGCCCACCCTTTTGTGTCTCTCGAAGATTCGGCTCCCGTTGAAGAAATTGACAGAGCGTTCTCTGCCTAACCTGGTGGTGCTTTCCTATTCCGAGATAGCTCCTCAGTTTAGTGTTCACGCAGATGGCGCGGTGAGTTTAGGAGATGAAGGTCAAGAACTACTACGCCTCCAATCCGTATGAGGCATTCAAACGAATACGAGAGGAGTTAGGATCCGACGCGCTTATCCTCCAATCTCAGAAGGTGAGAAGACGGGGATGGCGAGGCTTGCTGGGGACGCCGGTTTACGAGGTGAAAGCGGCCGCCGACTCGTCCGATGATGCTCATGGCGCGCCCACCCTGGCTGCACCGCAAAACACCTCACCTCAAAACGGTGCCGCACTTGTGCGCGATGCGTTCTCGCTAGCCTCCGAGCTGCAGGATCTCAAGGAATCGCTCACCAATATCCAGGAGAGCTTGAACCAGCGCAACGGCCAATACAGACGACAGGGCAGATTGTCGCCTCAATTGTCCCGACTGCGCGATCTCTTGCTATCACGCGGCCTCGACGCTCAGATCACCGACAACCTGGTTAAGCAGATCGCGCTAGAGCTCAGCAGAAAGAGCCTCCAGGATTGGTCGACTGTTTCGGACGCCGCGACGAGGCATCTGGAACGTCTGCTCATCACCAACGACTTGACCGCCGGGAAGTCCGAGACACCCCTGGTGGTTTTCGTTGTAGGGACTTCGGGGGTCGGCAAAACGACTTCTATCGCCAAGCTGGCGGCAACATTTGGTGACGCTTCCATTGCCCTGGTCAGCACCGACGTCGTGCGAATCGGAGCGATACCCCAGTTGCAGGCTTACGCCGATATCTTGGGTCTGCCCTTGAAGATCGCCTACACTCCCCAGGAACTGGCTCGCACGGTCAAGGCGCCCGGTTCTGCGGACGTGATACTAATTGACACGCCGGCGGCCGGACCGAAGTCACCCGCCGGCGTGAACCTGCGTGAATACTTGAGCGTAGTGGACTCTGCCGTCGTGCTCTTGACGATTGGCGCTACCACCAAAGGCGAAGACGTATTGAGAGCGGTTCAGGAATTCGAGGGTATCCCTATGCACGGACTGATAATAACTAAACTGGACGAGGCGACCTCTCTTGGCTCGGTTTTCAATGTGGCGCAGCGCTGCGGGTTGCCGATTACGTACGTCAGCGATGGCCCTCACGAGCCGACTAGTCTAAAACCTGCCAACACCGGGATGATGGTCAGGACTCTCTTTGAGGCAACGATATGACCGAGTCGATTGTTGACGTGGAAAGCGTTTTGAAAATCGGGCAGATCGTGAAGCTCCGTCTTCCCGTGGCCAACCACCTTCACCCGACGGATCACGGGAAGTCCGATGCGTATCGAGTCTGCAGCAGCCACGTCCAGGACTTGCTGTCCGACGACATCGTGATTTCCTGGCCAACCGAGCGGGGCGTCGATATCCTGGTTGACGTAGGTCAAAGAGTGGAGCTCCTAATGGCGTCGCCCAGAGGACTGGTCCTCCTTGATTCACACATTGTTGCCAAATCACGCCGCCCACTGCCTATGCTAAGCGTTTCGCGACGTGGTAAGTGGTCCGTAGGCCAGTTCCGAGAAAACGTCCGTCTGGACATCACCGTTACGCCGCACGAAGTTATGCTGGTCTCGAAAGAGCTTGACGATGCAGGTACGAGAAACGGTGGTGGTGCCGCCTCACATTCTGGCTCCCCAAGGGACAGAGGAGAACCCGTAGAGGGAATCATCCACAACTTGAGCGCCGGAGGCATCCAGCTCGCCTCGACC
>JAMDCE010000165.1 GCA_023489135.1 Chloroflexota bacterium | reverse complement strand
CAGCGGCATCTTGTCGTTCAGTTTCAAGTCAAGGCGAGCCGCGTTACGCAGTTCCGTGGTTGTCTGCCACTTCTCCACGTCGACGTTTGTGTAGCAAACGCCAATGCGTTTGTCCTCACCCCCGCGCTGAATCATCCACTCACACAAGTGCTGTGAAGAGACTATGTTGAGGTCAAGCAGTTCCTTGTAGTCGACCGCCAGTTGCGGGTAGCCGCCGTCACCCGGTTGGTTCTCTTCAATGTGGCAGTAATCGATGAATGTGGCTTCAGGGCAATGGGCGCGTAGGTATGGTAAGAGCAGATAGCCCAGCCAACTGTGCGAGACCATCACAACGTCGCTCTGGCGAGAGTTGATCAGATAGCTCAGGAACCTTGGGTAATCTAGCAAACGCAGGAAGTGCTCCATGCAGAAAACATCTGGCGTGAGACGAGCGAATTCGGCGTACCAGGGATGGTCGCTCTTGAGCGTAGTGACGACAGTTACTGTCCATCCTTCCCCGATAAGTCGTTGCAGCAAATCGAGGTTGAATTTGTCCGCTCCGCCCACGTTCAGCCACGGCACGATCATCAGCAAGTTCGGTTTGGTCTTTCGCAGCAGATTGTCACAAGGCGGATCATCGGGCACCGCTACGTTCAGTATGTTCCGAGTCAAATCAATTCGCGGAAAACCCTCTTTCCACAACCCCGGGTACTTCTGACGCAATCCCTTGTGAAACGCCCGCTGCTGCTTGCCGTTGTCCCAGTTGGGCCATCGCCGGCAATGGGACGCGCTTCTACGATACCAGTCGAGGTATTCCGGAACAGTACCTCCCCAAAAGCCGAGACTGGCGCAATGCAGCCAAAAGTCCCAATCTTCAAGCCCTGCGCGGTTGGTCTCGTCTTGACCTCCAACAGTCCGAATTACTGGTCGCCTGATCATGCTCGTCGAATTCACTCGGTTTTGATCTAGGAACAGCTCTCCTGTGTGAAAGCCATTGGTGGCTAGGTATTCCAGAGCGCCAAAACCGACCGTGTATCCTTTGACAAACGAGTATTCTGGATAGCATTCCAGAAACCAGCGCCATTTCTCGACCGCTGTTGGCTCCAGCAGATCATCGCTGTCAAGCTGCGCGATAAACTCGGTCCGAGCTGCTTGCACACCGGTATTGCGTGCCGCCCCTGGACCCTTATTGTGCGCGTGATCGATGATGCGAATGCGCGGATCGGCTGTCCGGTAACAATCCAAGACAGCCAACGATTCTGGCTCTGTTGATCCATCGTTGACGATCAACCATTCCCACTGCTGGAAAGACTGCTGGAGAACCGATCTCGCCGTTTCGTGGAAAGTAGCGCCGTCGTTGTGGAAAGGAGTGACGATCGTAACGTGTGGATGTACTGTGGGGTCCGCCGGCGCATAGCCAAACTGTGGTCGACTGTGGGATACAGGAGTATTGGTGTAATCTGGATTCGTATGGTCGATCATCGCGCGGTCTCTCCACGAGCCTTGTGCCCACTGACAGCAGGAGGGTGCCAGAGGTTGCACGGGTGATCACCGAGCCGCTGGTGGCCCGAGCGATTCTAGCATTGGCGGCATGGGCCGTCAACCAAAGCGGCCGGTAGCACAAATCTCCCATCCAACTAGGAATACTTTCCCGTTGGTTTCGGCTCTGTATGTGCCTAAGATGAGGCCGATGAAAGCGGACTTGCTGACGACTCTTGTCCAATACCGCTGCCCATTGTGCAAACACATGTGTTTTGGGCGGCAGGGCGACGGCTTGATCCTAGTGCGCTTCTTGAGGCACTTGCACGCCTATCAAAATGTTGCTCTGGGCTGTCCTCGTTGTGGCGGTCCTTTGGAGCTGTGCGATCTCGTGGAGCCCGGTCCTCCCAGCGCGCCGCCCGATAGACCGGCTTAGCCCTGCGTTGCGCCGGCTGTGCACCGGGTTCCCCCCGCGACACCTTGGCCGCGGCGGGCGGGTGAGGGGACAGGGCTTATGCGTTCTAATCGATACAGCTTCCACAAGGCTGTTCATGACGCCAGGCCGCTCTGCCACAGCGGCAAACCGGGCTCGCTCAAGGCAAATGCGCGACTATAATCGCCCGTCGAGGGCGCTGCTAGTCCCGGTTTTGGGCATCCGTTTGGAGAACGCATAAGCCCTGGGTGAGGGGACGACCTACCGTGACAATAAGGAATCGTTATGCTATCATCTCTGACGTGGCGAAGCGATGACCGCCGGCGCACCCAATTGGCTGGGTACTCACCAATGGCCAGTGCAAGGGACGGCGGGTCGAGCAGGAAAAGAGTGCGCGTTTGTTAGGATTGTGGATTTTCAGCCGGCCGGCAGGAGTCGGCGTTTGCCATCGAGGGAGCGGCGTTTGTCGATTGCCTGAATCGCTCCAGCCATCCCGCGTATCGAGCAGATGGCCCCGGCAAAGCATCCTCAGCGCGTGTCCCAATCCCAAATAATCTCAGCGACCGAAAACTCGCGGAGGAGCAGCAGGTGACGAGCGTCGATTGGCCCGAAAGCCGGGCCTTCTGGTCAAAGAAGCGGGTTATTGTGACCGGCGGCGCTGGCTTCCTTGGTTCCTTTGTCGTGGATAAGCTCACTGAGCGAGGCGCTGCGGAAATCGTGGTGCCGCGCAGTAACCTCTATGATCTGCGGGATGTCGACGCCATCCGCCAACTTCTGCGTGACACCTCGCTTCTAAACCGGGCGGGCCAGCTTCAGCCGGTCGACGTGGTCATTCACCTTGCGGCTCGGGTGGGTGGTATCGGGGCCAACAGAGCCCATCCCGCGGAGTTCTTCTATGAGAACCTGATGATGAGCGTGCCGCTGTTCCATGAATCGTGGCGGGCTGGCGTCGATAAATTCATCGCCATTGGCACGGTGTGCGCCTACCCAAAGTTCACGCCGGTTCCCTTTAGGGAAGATGATCTCTGGGATGGTTATCCAGAGGAGACTAACGCCCCCTACGGACTTGCCAAGAAAATGCTGCTCGTGCAATCTCAATCCTACCGCGAGCAGTACGGCTATAACTCCGTTTTCCTCTTGCCTGTCAACCTCTACGGACCGAGGGACAATTTCGATCCGGATAGCTCGCACGTGATCCCGGCCCTGATTCGCAAGTGTCTGGAGGCCAAAGCCCTTGGCGCCAGCCAAATCGAGGCCTGGGGCACGGGATCGGCTACCCGAGAATTCCTCTACGTCGAGGACGCCGCCGACGGCATCTTGTTGGCCGCTGAGCGCTGTAATGTTAGCGAGCCAATTAATCTCGGCAGTGGCATGGAGATCAGCGTAAAAGATCTTCTCACATTAATTGCCAAACAAACCCAATTTGACGGCAAGATAGCCTGGGATTCTAGCAAGCCTGATGGTCAGCCTCGGCGCAGTCTTGATACGTCCAGAGCGCAGCGCCTATTCGGCTTCCGAGCACAGGTCCCCTTCGAAGAAGGCCTGCGACGCACCATAGAGTGGTATCAGGGCGTGCTTTCCAGTCGAGGCAAGCCCGGGGGAGCGACCTCGTGACCCTTCTCCGTGAAGGTTCTGATCGAGATCGCTTCTGTCTTCGCCAAGATATTGTGGAGTGAAGAATCGCAGACCGGATACCATTATTTCGGAGAACATGTTGTGAAGGTCGTCATTCTCGCCGGTGGTCTTGGTACCCGCTTATCAGAGGAGACCGAAGTCAGGCCCAAGCCGATGGTCGAGATCGGAGGGCGGCCGATCCTGTGGCATATCATGAAGCACTACTCCCACTTCGGATTCAAAGAGTTCCTCATTGCGTTAGGCTATAAGGGCGAAATGATTAAGCACTATTTCTTAGATTACTATGCCCTCAACGGAAGTATGACGATTAGCTTGTCAAGTGGCAATGTACAGGTTCATGATAATGCGTGTGAGGATTGGGTCATTCACTTGATTGACACCGGGGTCGACACCAATACTGGCGGCAGGGTCAGGCGTCTAGGAACGTGGTTGCGAGATGAATCGTTTATGCTCACCTACGGCGACGGAGTATCTAATGTCGATCTGCACGATCTACTCAGTTTTCACCGCTCTCACGGACATCTCGCTACTGTCACCGCAGTCCGTCCACCATCGCGCTTTGGCGGTCTAGTTTTCGACGGCGATTTCGTGGCGGAGTTCACCGAAAAACCCCAGATTGGCGAGGGTTGGATCAACGGTGGCTTTCATGTCTTCGAGCCGGATATCTTTCGCTATCTTGAAGGGGACCAATGTAGCCTTGAAGCAGACGCCCTTGAGCACCTAGCCGCAGATCGCCAGCTGGCAGCGTACCGGCATCCCGACTTTTGGCAGTGTATGGACACATTGCGCGATAAGCGACTCCTCGAAAGCCTATGGCAAGAAGGGCGGCCTCCGTGGAAGGTGTGGCAGTGACCGGTTTTTGGCTTGATCGTCCCACGCTAGTCACGGGTGCCACTGGCCTAGTGGGCAATTGGCTGGTACGGCGCTTGGTTGACTTGGATGCGCAAGTAGTTTGCCTCGTGCGAGACTGGGTGCCCCTAAGCGAGTTGGTGCGGGCTGAGCTAATGGCGAAAGTAGTAGTAGTGCGTGGCGCCCTGCAGGAACAGGCCTTGATTGAGCGCATTCTTGGCGAATATGAAATTGACACTGTCATCCATCTTGCGGCCCAGACTATCGTGCCAATCGCTAATCGGAATCCGGTATCTACATTCGAGACGAACATTGGCGGTACGTGGACATTGCTCGAGGCCTGTCGACGTAGCCCCGCGGTGAAGCAAATCGTCATAGCGTCGTCAGACAAGGCGTACGGCGATCAGAAAAAGCTGCCCTATGACGAGGATTGTCCTCTTCAGGGACGTCATCCCTATGACGTAAGCAAATCGTGTGCAGACCTCATTGCTCAGTGCTATGCAATCACGTATCAATTGCCAGTCGTGATCACCCGCTGCGGGAACTTCTACGGTGGCGGCGACCTCAACTGGAATCGCATAGTGCCGGGCACGATTCGCTCCATAATCCGTGACCAGCGGCCGGTTATTCGCTCTGATGGCCAGGCGGTACGTGACTATTTCTACGTCGAAGATGGCGCGGCCGCATACGTGCAATTGGCTGAGCAGTTGGCGCACGACACGAGTCTGCGTGGTCAGGCCTTCAACTTCTCCAACGAGACCCAAGTAACGGTCCTGCAACTCGTGCACCGCATTTTGGGACTAATGGGCTCTGATCTTCTGCCCGAAGTGCGCAGTGAAGCCACCAATGAGATTCGGGACCAATATCTTTGCGCTGATAAAGCACGTCGCATGCTCGGTTGGCATCCTCTATTCACGCTGGAAGAAGGATTGCAACGTACTATCGGTTGGTACAAAGACTTCTTGGGAGTATCTCGCCCATGAGTGAGCAGTCAGCCATCTGCCGGTCGTGCGGGAATCGTGGACTGCAGATAGTGCTCACGCTCGGTCTGATGCCGCTCGCTAATTCATTGCTTACTGCAGAGCAGCTTCAGGAGCCTGAAGAGACCTACCCGTTGGACCTCGCTTTTTGCCCAGATTGTGCTCTGCTCCAGATTGTAGAGACCGTACCTCCAGAGAAATTATTTCGCGAGTATCTCTACTTCTCCTCCTTCTCGGACACCATGCTTCGGCACGCTAACGAACTTGCCGGCCGTCTGACCGATGGGCGTGCTCTGAATGGTGATAGCCTGGTCGTTGAAATTGCGAGTAATGATGGGTATCTTCTGCAGTTCTATCAGCGACGGGGCATTCCCGTGCTTGGTATCGAGCCGGCTGTGAACGTTGCACGCGTGGCGCAAGAAGAGCGTGGAATCCGCACGATCTGCGAGTTCTTTAATGAGCAGCTAGCGATGAATCTTGCTAATCTCGGCAAACAAGCCGACGTAATCCACGCTCACAATGTGTTAGCTCACGTGGCTGACCTAAGCGGCTTCGTGAGAGGTCTGCGTCTGCTACTGAAAGACGATGGATTCGCCGTAATCGAAGTACCCTATGCCAAGGACTTGATCGATCACTGCGAATTTGACACCATTTACCACGAGCACCTTTGCTACTTCTCACTCACCGCACTGGACCGCCTGTTTGAGCGTCAAGGCCTCGTCATCTCAGATGTGGAGCGCGTACCCATTCATGGAGGGTCGTTGTGTCTGTTTGTTGGCAAGGCAGAAACCTTCGATAGAAGCGATGCTGTGCGAAGGCTTCTCGCAGAGGAAGCAGCATGGGGGAGTGATCGTCTCGAATTCTATCAGGGTTTTGCTGGTCGGGTTGAAGAGCTGAAGGCATCGCTCTGTGATCTGCTGAACGGGCTGAGAGAAGGAGGAAGGCACGTGGCGGCCTATGGTGCCGCAGCGAAGGGCAGCACCCTTCTTAACTACTTTGGCATTGGTGCGGAGACGATAGACTTTGTGGTGGATCGCAGCACCTACAAACAAGGACGATACATGCCGGGAGTACATTTGCCCATTTGCTCGCCGGACAGGATTCTCGAGGCAATGCCTGACTACGTACTCCTGCTTACCTGGAACTTCGCAGATGAGATCCTTGGGCAGCAGGCTGTCTACCGGCAGCGGGGCGGGCGATTCATTGTTCCAGTCCCCCAAATAGAGATCGTGTGATGGCAGAAGTGCGGGTCACAATGGATGGCGTCAGAATGGTCGGTGGAGACACATTGATCGAGGGTGTCAAGATTATCCCATTGCGGCGGATTCCGGATGAGCGGGGAACGGTCTTCCACATGCTGCGCTCCACCGATCCGCACTTCATCCAGTTCGGCGAGATTTACTTCTCGACAGTCTATCCGGAAGTGATTAAGGGTTGGCATAAGCATCGCGAAATGACGCTGAACTATGCCTGTATCTACGGTCGAATTAAGTTGGTGCTCTACGATGAGCGCCATAATTCGCCAACCAGGGGCACCGTTGTGGAAGTGTTTCTTGGTGCCGACAACTACTCTCTTGTCGTCATCCCGCCGGAGGTGTGGAACGGCTTCAAAGGGCTGAGTGACCCTTATGCGATAGTGGCAAATTGCTGCACGCACGCGCATGATCCGTCGCGTAGCACTCGGCTAGATCCTTTTGAAAACCATATCCCTTACGAATGGACGGTCAAGCATCAGTGACCAGACGCTCGCTCTTCTTGCGGGCGGGTCTATGCTAGAGGGCGGCTGAGTGCGAGTCTTCATAACGGGCGCCACAGGATTCATCGGCTCTCACGTCGCCAGGCTGCTGGTGAAAGAGGGTCATGAGGTTTTCGCTGCCGTCCGCCCGGAAAGTAACCTATGGCGTATCGCAGACGTTGCCCCTTCTCTGCGGATTCTACCGTGCGACTTGCAGGTGCCTGCTGATGTGGACGCCCATGTCACGAATATCCGCCCTGATCTCTGCTTCCATCTTGCTTGGTACGCCGAGCCAGGCAAGTACTTGGCGAGCCCGCATAACATCAGTCTCCTATCATCAAGTCTGAATCTTGCTCAGCGGTTGGCCTCACTAGGATGCAAGAGGCTGGTGGCTGCAGGCACCTGTTTCGAATACGATACTGCCTTGGGCTACCTCTCGGAATCCAGCCAGACCAAGCCTGGGAGCCTCTATGCTGCCAGTAAGCTGGCCTTGCAGCTTGTCTTGGATCAGCTTACTGCTTTGCACGTTATGAGTGTGGCTTGGGTGCGGCTTTTCTACCAGTATGGCCCTTTTGAAGACCAGCGACGCCTGGTGCCATCGGTCGTGTGTTCTTTGCTCCGCAATCAGCTAGTGAATGTCACAGCGGGCGGGCAAATTAGGGATTATTTGCACGTGGAAGATGTGGCGACGGCGATCTTGGCCGTAGGCAAGAGCGATCTCTCGGGGCCGGTCAACATCGGCTCGGGCAATCCGGTTGCCGTGCGTCAAATCCTTGCTAGCATCGGCGCATTGCTTGATCGAGCAGAACTCATTGCGATCGGTGCCCTACCATATGGAGCTACTGACCCGACGTTTATCTGCGCCAACAATCGACGTCTAGTGGACGGAACGGATTGGGCTCCGCACTTCGATCTTGATCAAGGCTTGCGTCACACAATTCAATGGTGGCAGCGTCATCTTGAGTCTCAGCCGGGCTCGATTCCAGCCTAAGGTTAGGAGGTTACGACCCAACTGATGGACAATGCAAAACATCAGCCGCTAGGAAGCAAGTTCCAAGTCCAAACGTCCGAGGGAACCTGTGATCTTGACATATATACGCCACAAGGCTTTGAGGCCCTATCCAACCTGTGGACACGCTCCGGCTGGCAGCAGAAGTACTCGTACGAGCTGACGTGGCTAGGTGTTCCAATCATCCAACTGCCTGAAGACATTCTTGTGATGCAGGAGTTGATCTACAAAGTCAGACCGGATGTCATCGTAGAGACAGGCACGGCACACGGTGGGACGGCAGTGTTCTACGCATCTATGCTCGATCTGCTCGGGAAAGGCCGGGTCGTGTCGATCGACGTTGAGATTCGCAAGTACAACCGGCTAGCGATTCAGGCACATCCTATGAGTAAACGAATCACCCTGATTGAAGGCAGTTCAACAGACGAGAGCGTTGTGGATCGTGTACGCAGGTTGATACGACCTCGAGATATCGTGTTGGTTATGCTGGATTCCAACCATACTTATTCCCATGTCCGAGAAGAATTGGAGAGATATTTCTCCCTGGTTACGCCGGGCAGCTATATGGTAGTGTTTGATGGAGTAATGGAAATCCTTGTCGATGCCCCGAACGGCAAGCCGGAATGGGCTGCGGATAATCCGCTCGCTGCCATGCGTGATTTCCTCGCGGAGCACGAGGAGTTCGAAGCTGATCCCTACTACAATCGCTTAGGCGTAACCTACTGTCCCCGTGGCTTCTTGAGGAGGAAATCGGAATGATTTCTTATGGCAAATAGAAGGCCATTCGTCAGTATCGGCATGCCCGTATACAATGGCGAGCGCTTCGTTCGACTTGCGCTTGAGTCGCTGTTGGCACAGGATTACCCAAACTTCGAGTTGGTTGTCTGTGATAACGCATCGACGGATCGAACGGCAAATATCTGCAAAGCCTATACCGCGGGTGATAGACGCGTTCGATACTATCGGAATGAAACGAATCTGGGAGCTGTTCGGAATTTCCAGCGGGTGCTAGAACTGTCATCCGGAGAGTTCTTTATGTGGGCCGCACACGATGACCTGTGGGATCCCACCTACGTTTCTAAGTGTGTCAGCGCTCTTGAGCGCAACCCCGCTGCTGTTCTCTGCGCCACGTCAGCTTGCTCTATCGATGAGGAAGGCAAAATAGTAGGTAGTCATGAGGAGAACATCGAGACTGTCGGTCTTGATCGGCTTTCAAGGCTTGGCAAGGTGCTCACCGACATGCGCCTCAATACCTCGTTCTATGGCTTGCTTCGACGAGAGGCCGTGCAGCGGATAACGTGGCGCAACCAATTTGGGTTTGACCACATCTTTATGGCGGAGTTGAGCTTACTAGGAGAGTTTGTTCGACTACCGGAGCAGTACTTCTACGCTAGAGTCGGAGGTGCGCACGACCGAGGTGTGGAGGGGGTTATGGCGAGTCAGCTAATTCACTCGCCCATCGTGCGATATTTGCCGAATGTATCGCTGTTCGTCTATTTTCTGGCGAATGCTGCTGGCTGGCGCGCGCTTAGCTGGATTGAGCGCCTGAGAGCGATGGGCTTGGTCGTTAGGCGATTCACGAGCCCCCCCTATTCGCTGTACATCAAGGCAGATATTCGGCGCCTCGTTGATAGTTTCGTGTGTTCTTTTGGGAAGCGCTGCAGAACTGGTTCAAGTGGAGCTCATTGCCTTTGAAGAATTGTCAGTCGTCGCCTACGGCTGATCAGTCGTTGTCCTCGCCTGTAGAAACGCCGCTGGCCTATCGAGTTGCCCGCGGTGGCCTTTGGATTGCCGCAAGTTCCTATTTTAATCTTGGGTTCGGCTTCCTCGCCAATTTGGCGTTGACTCGTATCCTTGCCCCGGAGCATTTTGGGGTTTTTGCTCTCGCGAGTTTCTTCTTCTCCCTCCTCAACCTTCGGCCTAAAGTCAGCGTTGGGTATGCCTTCGCGCAACGCAAGGAGACTACTGGTGACCTCCTAGGAACGTATGTTGGTTTGGAGGTAACCTCAGGTCTCTTGACCCTCCTGGTCGCTGCCATTGCTGTGCCTGTCTTGCGAGCCTTCGGATACCCAACGGAAGTAGTGTGGATCGTGCTTGCCCTAGCAGTTGCAGGGGTACTGGAGTCTCTCTATGCCAGCGCCAGCACGCTGTTGGGAAAGGAGTTGCAGTTCGGCCAAGTTAGCATTGTCTATAGCCTGGCTTTCGCTGTTTCGTATGTGCCGGGCTTGTGGCTAGCCATCAATGGGGCTGGCTACTGGAGCCTAGTCGCTCAGAATTTGACCAATGCCGTACTTCTGACCTTGGGATTATGGTGGGCCGTTCGCCGCGGTCTGCCGCACTTGTGGCGGCTTCACTGGCGGTTTGATCGCCGTCTGGCCATAGATCTCGTGCGTTTCGGTGCTGTAGTGGGAATTGCGACATTGACCGCGAGCGTTGTGTTCCAGTTCGACAACTTCCTGGTCGGAACGTTCGTGGGCGTCGCGGCTTTGGGCTTCTATGATCGAGCATATCGGATTGCCCAGTGGCCCAGCCAACTTGTGTCAGGTGCCATGAACACTACTGCCTTCTACACCTATGCAAGATTGCAGGATGACCGGGCAAGGCTACAACGTTCCGTGATAATGACACTATGGTTGGTCACCTCTGCCGCCGTACCGCTGGCTTTAGCGGTGTTCGCGTCCGCTCCAGATCTAGTTGGACTGCTTTACGGTGATCGTTGGCACGATAGTGCCCTTTTCTTGCGCTTCTTGGTGGTCTTCTCGCTTATCCGTCCGGTGTTGGAGCTAGCGGGATCGCTGTTTATCGCTGTCAACGAGCCTAGAAAGACCACGATCACCGCAACGACGCAGGCGGTCGTAATGGTGATCGTGGCCACGCCGCTGACGTTGACCCACGGCGCTGTCGGCACTTGCATAGGTGTAGGAATTTCGTTCATGGTAGCGTTAGTAGTAGGATGGCGATACATCGCTAGGATCGTAGGCATGTCTTTAAAGGAGACGCTGGCCACCCCATTTGTCGCAGTGCTAGTGGCAATGACGGCTTATGTAATCCTGACGCGCGCGCTGGACCTGAACGACTTGGCCCTGGCGGTACGGGTTTTTATTAAGGCCGGCTTTGTCGTCGCCGCCTACTTCGGCACGACGATGGCCATACAACCAAGACAGTCCGTGCAACGAGTGCGCTATGTCTTGGCATTACTGCGTGGCCGCCGGCTGGAAAACGAGGTACCTGTTTGAAAACTATGACGGTTGCT
>JAMDCE010000015.1 GCA_023489135.1 Chloroflexota bacterium | reverse complement strand
CGCAGTATCTTGCCTGCGTACCCGTGCAACTTAGACATTAGCCGGCTCCCTTCTCTGCGGGCCGATACCCTTTCGCGGCGGCCGCCCACGGGCTTCCCCGTACCACAAAGCCCCGGTGACGCAGCGTGGAACACACCGAGGCTCTCCACCACAGAGATCACAGAGCAGAGGAACCCTCGTTTCAGAATGCATCCTCACGACTCCGAATGGGCACGCCTCGGCGCACAAGCCGCAGCCATCACAGGATGACACGTCCACCACCACTGCCTTGTTAATAGGATGGCGACTGAGGGCCTTCTTGGGGCATATCTGCACGCAGCGGGCATTTCCACATTGCCGACATACCAACGGCTCATCCTTGCCTGCCGGCTCATCCTTGCTTATCTGCACCCTGGACAACGCCGGGTTGAAAACGCCCTCGTGAGCGAAGCTGCAGATAACCTCACAGGCACGGCAGCCTGAGCAAACCGACGAATTCACGATCATGTGGCCGATATGCACTCTTCGAGGTTCTGCCTCGCGTCCGCCCAGTACGGGAACCCCGGTATTGTCAGAGTCCGCCCCCTTGCCGGATATCATCCCCGACCCTCCTGAAGCTCGATTATTGCCGTTCCCTGATTCGCCGCTAAGTCAGACTAGCCATTTAGCGAGGTAATAACGCCTATGCATTATCCGACATATCAACGGTGTTTGCAACCAATCGCGGGAGACGAACTTACCGCAGCAAGTTCTTGCTTGCGCGAACTCAGCGTAAGGAGGCAGGTCTGTCAATAACTTGCCCCTCGGTCTTTCATACCATACTTGCAATAATTTCTCATTTCGGTTATCTTGACAAGTGCTACAGCTCCAGTATGATGGAAGCAATCAATTGTGCGGAGGTTTGTGGGATGCCTATCGTCATCGATGCCAATACTTGCCAGGGTGTAGGGGATTGCGTCGACGTATGCCCGGTGTCGGTCATCGAGCTGCTAAACGGCAAGTGCACCGCGACTAACATCGACGAGTGCATCGACTGTGAGGCCTGCATCTCGGCGTGCCCTCACGGCTCGATCTCAATGGCCGACTAATCCGTTAGCTGCCCGATCACCGGCGGGGCACTGCTCGCGTCGTATCGGGCAACGAACGATCTGTCATTGGCTGGGAAACAGGAAAGAGCGAGGGGCTCAGTAGAACACTGAGCCCCTCGCGGCGTATGGGGAGATGCTCGTGAGCCGAATGATCCTCGCATACGTGGTCTGCGCCAACATAGACGAAGCCAAGAAGATAAGCCGGCACCTGCTGGAGCAGCGTGTGGCCGCTTGCACCAATATGTTTCCAATCCAGTCCGCCTATTGGTGGGAAGGGAAGATAGTCGAAGACGCGGAGGCCGTCCTGATCGCAAAGACGATCGATGCCAACTTCGAGAAGGTCAAGCAAGCGGTGCTTCAGCTGCACAGCTACTCGGTACCGGCGATTTTCTCCATTCCGGTCGGACACGTGGAAGAGAAGTACTCCAAGTGGCTGTGCGGAGAGGTGCAGTAGGCCTAGCAGTTGGCGTCGATCCTGAGGTAGGGGCGAAGCATTCGCCCTTGAGCAACCGGAGTGCCACCAGGGAGTTCCATCTGGAGATCACGGTCTCTGGCAAATTGCGGGGCGAATGCTTCTAAGTTTGGCCTATTCGGTTCTCTAGAATTAGCGTGCGCGCCCCAGAGTGCAACCTGCTGTAGTTGCTCTGGTTTTCCTTCTGACGCAAACGCTACGCCACCGGAGCCAGGTCGAGGAACCTATCGAGCGTGGCGTCGTCTATGGTCTCCACCTTCTTCAGGTGCTCGGAAATTGCGATGAGCTTGTCCTTGTTATCCGACAATATCTGGTAGGCGGCAGTGTAGGCCTGCTCGACAAAGGCAATTACGGCCTGGTCGATCCTGGAAGAGAACACGTCGCTCCAGGTGTCGCCACCCGACCCGTCGTCCTTGCGGCGGAAGGAAACGGCGCCCAGGTCGCTCATGCCGAACTCGCACACCATTCGTCGGGCTATGTCGGTGACGTAGTCTATGTCCTGCCGCGCCCCGGTTGTTATCTCCTCGAAAATGATCTCCTCGGCGACGCGTCCGCCCATAGCTCCCGCCATACGGGCAATCAACTGTGATTTCGACATCATGTAGCGGTCCTCTTTCGGCCGCTGGACGGTCAGCCCCAACGCCTGCCCGCGCGATATTATGGAGACCTTGTGTACGGGATCCGCGTGAGGCATCAGTTTCATGACCAGGGCGTGGCCCACTTCGTGGTAGGCCGTTATCGTTCTTTCCTGCTCGCTTATGATCCGGCTCTTGCGCTCGGGTCCCGCTACAACTCGGAGGATGGATTCCTCGAGCTCGATCTGGCCGATAACTTCTTTGTTGGAACGGGCAGCCAGTATGGCAGCCTCGTTAAGTAAATTGGCCAGGTCCGCGCCGGAGAATCCGGCCGTTTGCTGAGCCACCACTTCGAGTTCAACGTCCTCGGCCAGGGGCTTGCCCCGAGCGTGAACCTCCAGGATCCCTTTGCGACCCGCCATATCGGGGGAATCCAGCATCACCTGTCGATCGAACCGTCCGGGACGTAGCAGAGCCTTATCCAGTACGTCGGGACGGTTGGTAGCCCCGATTATGACGATGCCCGTGTCCGAATCGAAGCCGTCCATCTCCACCAGCAACTGGTTGAGGGTATGCTCGCGCTCCTCGTTGGAACCACTGAAGGCAACGCCACGTTGCCTCCCCACCGCGTCGATCTCGTCGATGAAGATGATGCAAGGCGCGTGCTTCTTGGCCTGGCGGAACAGGTCCCGCACTCGCGAAGCGCCTACACCCACGAACATCTCCACGAACTCGGAGCCGCTGATGCTGAAGAACGGGACGCTGGCTTCGCCCGCCACGGCTTTGGCGATCAAGGTCTTGCCGGTGCCCGGAGGACCGACCAGCAGGACTCCCTTGGGCACCCGAGCCCCAATGGCATGGAAGATCTCCGGATGCTTCAGGAAATGAACTATCTCGGCAAGCTCGGTCTTGGCTTCCTCGACCCCCGCCACGTCGGAGAAACATACGCCGGTACAGGCATCCATGCTCATTCTGGCGCGACTCTGGCCGAAAGAAAAGGCCTGGTTCTGTATGCCGGAGCGCCTGCTGACGAACCAGATGAGGCCGATTATCCCCAGCAAAGGCACAATAGCCAGCATAGGGGCCAGCGATCCGCTTGCCTGCTGATCGGTAACGGTCACCTCGGCTCCACCCTTGCGGAGTGTTTCGGCCACCGGCGATTCGGTCTCTTTGGTCGTTTTGAATACCTGGTTGCTTTGATCGGTAACGACGACGACGTTGCCGGTGATAGTCGCTTTGGCGATCTCACCACGTTCCGCCCTATTCAAAACCTCGCTTATCGGCACGGTCGGGGTCTCTTGAGTCGGGAAGAAAAGGAACATCCCGGCAGACACAAGAACGAGCAGCACGACTATGCTCAGCGCAACTATAGCTTTATAGCGTATTAACAACCTCACAATCATCCTCCCTCCAACTGCGCTGGCAGTAGAGAAGCAAAAGCTGCGGAGGAATTATAGCATATCCTTTCCCCAGCACAAACAAACACCCTTCCTGGCGCACGGCTTGCGAGTTCTACTTCCTCGTGCCCCTGGCACGCAACTTGCATTATGGATAGAGCATCCAGCTTCTCTTGGAGGTGATCCCTGTGCAACAACCGAGAGCCGAAGGCAATGATATGGGTCGGGTAACTTTCTGCTCAGCGGCCGACTGCGCTTACAATGACGCCCGTCGATGCGTGGCCCCGCACGTCGACGTGGGCCGACACATGGACCCACAAGGACGCCACGCCGACTGCGAAACCTACACCCAGAACCAGCACCCGGAGGAGCCGATCAGATAGTATCCGGGCGAATCCAGATGAAAAGGTTGTTGACCGGCGATAGGCCGACCGGGAAGCTGCATCTGGGGCACCTGGTAGGATCTCTGCAGAACAGGGTGCGACTTCAAGGTGAGTACGAGTGCTTCTTTGTGGTCGCCGATTTCCACATACTCACCACCCGACTGGAGAACCTTGACCAGACTCGCGATAACGTCCGGGACGTGGTCCTCGACTACCTCAGCGTGGGCATCGACCCGGCCAGGAGCACGATCTACCTGCAGTCTCTCATTCCACAGGTACCCGAGCTTCATCTCCTCTTCTCGATGTTAGTCACCGTGCCCCGCCTGGAAAGAGTGCCTACGTTAAAGGACGTGGTGCGCGATCTGCGGCTGGGGAACCCTTCGTATGGCCTGCTGGGCTACCCGGTGCTTCAGGCGGCAGACATCCTGATGGTCAAGGCCGAAGCTGTTCCCGTGGGTAGGGACCAGCTTTCACACATCGAGGTCACGCGAGAGATCGCCCGCCGGTTCAACCAGCTTTTCGGGCCGGTTTTGCCCGAGCCGGAGGCCGTGGTAAGCGAAACGCCGGTCCTGGTTGGGATCGACGGCCATACGAAAATGAGCAAGAGCCTCGGCAATGCCATCTATCTCTCGGATTCCCCGGACGAGGTGGCCAAGAAAGTGATGTCGATGTATACGGACCCAACCAGGATCCGCGCCGACATTCCGGGCCACGTGGAGGGGAACCCGGTATTCATCTACCACGATCTCTTTAACAAGGATAAGGCCGAAGTGGAGTCCCTCAAAAGTCGCTACCGGGCCGGTACGGTGGGCGACGTGGAGGTGAAGCGGAGTCTGGCCCGGGCGCTGAACGAGTTCCTGGAGCCCATAAGGGAACGCCGACGGCAGTTTGCCGGCCGGCCAGGATTAGTCGAAGACATATTAGCCAAGGGCAGCGAGAGAGCCGGGGCGATCGCCTGCCAGACACTTGCCTCCGTCCGTCGCGCGATGAGCCTGGACTACTATGGATGGAAGTGCTGAATCACCAGAAGTGTTCCTCGTGGGCCTTCGGACTCTCGATCTCGAGTTGAAGGGTGCAGTGGTTAAGGTGGTACTTATTCTCCAGCGCCGAACAACATCGCTCTAGGATCTCCTGGCGGTTGGTTCCAGGCTCGACTACTACGTGGCCGCTCAGCGCCACCAGGCCCGAGGTTACCGTCCAAACGTGCAGGTCGTGCACCGATTTCACCCCTGGGGCGCTCAAAAGGGTCTCTTCGAGCTCCTTCAAGTTGATGTGGGCCGGAGCCGACTCCATCAGTACGTCGATCGCCTCCATCACCAGCTTCGCCGCGTTGTAAATGATCAGCGCGGCGATGAGCAGGGAGATGGCGGGATCGGCCACGAAAACGCCCGTCAGGAGTATCGCCACCGCCGCCGCGATTGCGCCCAGAGACGCGGTGGCGTCGCTCATCACGTGCAGGAACGCGGCCCTCACGTTGATGCTCTCGTGTATCTTGCCAAAAAGGACCAGCGCGCTGCCGACGTTAGCCGCCAAACCGATCAGCGCTACCGCCAGCATCAACCCGCTCTCTACCTGCTGCGGACTTTGGAGGCGACCAACGGCCTCGAATGAAATGAAGAGGGATACCAGGATCAGAAGCACGCCGTTGAAAAGCGCTACCAGTATCTCCATCCGGTAATAGCCGTACGTCTTCTGGGGAGGGGCCGGCTTGGTCGTGAGCCAGACGGCAAACCAGCCCAAGGCGAGAGCTACGATGTCGGTAAACATGTGAACCGCGTCGGCCACCAGGGCCAGGGAGTTCGAGACAATGCCGCCCACCAACTCGGCTAAGAATATCGTCGAAGTGATGCCCAGAGCTATCAACAGGCTGCGCTCGTCTCTTTCGATTACGTGCTGATGATTACCCAAGTGTCACCCCGATGCGAGCTTGTCGTTGAGTCGGCGCAAAAACCGTACCAGGACCAGGTCTCCAGCTCTACTGCGGTTCTCACTGATACTGAGCGGCCTACCGGGCTCGCGAGTCCGCGGCACTGAAGTGCTCGCGTCAATCCTGCGTCCACGGCCTCGGTCACAGGTTTGACGGCGAGACTTTAGTCCGCCGGATGCGTCGGCCGCTCAATCCCTGTGCGAACTGCTGAAATGGCACACTTCGTGCGGTTTTGTTGGAGCGAGCAGCCAGTTCAGAGGAGGTTCTAGAAAATGGTTGTTGCCGAAGTAAGCATTGAGCCGATTGGAATGGGTGATCCGAGCTACAGCAACGTCGTAGCGGAGAGCGTCAAGGTGCTCGAGCGCCAGAAGGATGTCAAATACCAGATAACGGCTATGAGCACCATCCTGGAGGGCGACCGCAACAGGATCCTCCAGGTGGTCCAGGAAATGGAAGACGCCTGCTTCAGAGCGGGCGCCAAGCGCTGCGTCACCAACCTTAGGATCGACGAGCGGCGCGACCAGCCCATGCGCAACATACAACAGATGGAGCACGAGGTAGAAGCCAAGGCAGGCGTGTCGCACCAGACCCAAATGCGGATGTAGGTTGCCGTCGCTCACATCGAAGCCGGTCCCACATTTACTTGGGCCTAAAGTAACGTAGCGGCGGGTTCTTGGCGGGGTGGTGGTGGATGGGTGGGGAAACCCGCCTGGAGAGGGGAAACGGGGTGCGTCTCCCGGCCAAGGCGTGCCGCTACGCTCTCGCGTCTGCCATGTGACGCGCAATCCCTACTCGAGTGATCTTGGGACGGCGGAGCAGGAGCTAATCAGGCAGTTCCGCGGTCTCTCCCACAGCCAGAAAGCGCACCCGGTGCTCCGGATGCGCTTTCATCATATCGTCGGCCCGCCGGTTGTTAAGCGAAATGGCCGGGAAGCCGGCAAGAATCTTGCGCTACCCCACTTTCGTTGGGAATGACATTTCTCAACCCTGTCACAAAGTGGGGTACCGCAAGAGCAAAAATCCCTTGACAAACGCACGGGCCGGTGCTAGTATTGTGCCGCATTGATGCAACTGCGTTGCATATTGTGCAGCACCACCCTGGTCTACCGAGAGCACGGCAGCGATATCCCGCCCGGCCAGCTTGGCTCAGAGTTCAACATCCGTCCACAGGTTTCAAGTTAATCGAGATCTCCTGCGGCCAAGAAAAGGTCCGGAAGCAATTCGTGGATATCCTGGCGAAGACCAGTCAGCAAAAGCTCTCCGAATCGGTCCGGCGCGTGCCGGGCCGATTCGGTTGCCGAATCGGGGAAGGGTTGCATAATTGGCCTCGATTCGCAGCCATATGGGTGTAGCGGACAACGGCGTTCGCCTTACCCCGGCACCATCACCCGGAATCCATGAAGTGTTCGATCGCTTTTGAAAGAGAAATTAGAACAACAGGGGGCGCAGATGCAAGAGGAGCACTTACTGCTCGACAAGGAAGAAGGAATAGCCACCGTCACCATCAACCGGCCTGAGCAGCGAAACGCCATCACGTCGGCAATGTGGGAAGGGATCGCGGAAATAATGCGGGCGCTGGAAGAAGATCCTGCTACCAGGGTGGTGATTCTTCGAGGTGCCGGGGATAAGGCCTTCGCCTCGGGAGCGGACATCTCGGAGCTGACCGGCCTGACCGCGCGAGAGACCCACGCGCGCCAGGTCGAGCTCCTGGAAAACGCCTTCAACGCCATCATCAACTATCGCAATCCCGTGATCGCCATGGTAAACGGCTTCTGTATGGGAGCCGGTTGCCAGCTGGCCTGCGTGTGCGACATGCGCATAGTGTCCGACCGTTCGAAGTTCGGGATTCCCGCGGCGAAACTGGGCCTGGTGTTGAACTATCCAATGACCAAGAGGCTCACCTCTCTGGTCGGTCCGACCGTGGCCAAGGAGATACTTTTCACCGGCGATGCCTTCGACGCCCAGCGAGCCCTTCAGATGGGGCTGGTCAACCGGGTCGTTCCGGCAGAGCAGCTGAAAGAAGTGACCCACGGCGTGGCCCGGATGATAGCCGAGAACGCGCCGCTGTCGGTCCGCGGCGCCAAGATGATGGTCGCCCGCGCCGTTTCGTACCAGGAAGGGATCGATCACGCGGACCTGGACGAGCTGGAGATGGATTCGTTCGAGAGCGAAGATGCCGCCGAGGGTCTGCGAGCGTTTCTGGAGAAGCGCAAGGCCCAGTGGAAAGACCGCTAGGGGGATTTTCAATGAACTCGTTGCTTTCGGGCGTAGTCATCCTTGATCTCTCCAGGATGCTGGCGGGACCTTATGGTAGCCTCTTGATGAGCGATCTGGGGGCAGAGGTAATCAAAATCGAAGATCCGGACGGAGGAGACCCGACCCGCGCGTTTCTCGAAGAAGGCGCCGTGAAAAATACCTCCGGCTATTTCATGAGCGCGGCGCGCGGCAAGAAGAGCGTCACCCTTGACTTGCGATTCCCTAAGGGTCGAGAGGTGTTCTATGATTTGGTCAAGACCGCCGACGTGGTCTTCGATAACTTCCGGCCCTCTATTCTCAAGAAGCTGAAAATCACCTACGAAGATCTGAAACAGATAAAGTCCGATATCATCTGCTGCTCCATTTCCTCGTTCGGGCACACGGTGGAAAACCCCGACAAACCGGCTTTCGACCTGACTATACAAGCGCTGAGTGGAGCGATGAGCGTCACCGGAGAGCCCGGAAGGCCACCGGTCCGACTGGGCATTCCACTCGGCGATCAGGCGGGAGGAATGTTCGCCGCCTTCTCCATCGCCAGCGCCCTCTACCACAGGGAGAAAACCGGTGAGGGGCAGAAGATCGACATAAGCCTGCTCGACTGTATGATCTCGTTGCTGAGCTATATAGGCCAGTATTACCTGCTCACCGGAATCGTGCCCCAACCCATTGGCTCGGCTCACCAGAACACCGTACCGTATCAGGCCTTCAAATCTTCCGATGGATACTTCACCCTCGCCACCTACGTGCCCAAGTTCTGGGAGGGCGTCTGCCGGGCTACCGATAGGATGGACCTCTTCGACGACCCGCGCTTCGCCAACAACGCCAGGCGCAAGGAAAACCGCGAGGTATTGATTCCGATCCTTCAGGCCATTTTCGAGACCAGGTCGACCGAATACTGGATCGAGGCGCTCAAGGAGAACGACGTGCCCTGCGCCCCGGTCAACACGGTGGACAAGGCGCTGGTCGAGCCGGACGTACTGGCGCGGAACATGGTGGTGGAGATCGAGCATCCGGTGGTGGGTCGGCACCAGGCGATCGGCAACCCGGTCAAGCTTTCCGGCGTGGCCAAAGAGGAATTCGACCCCGTGCCGCTCCTGGGGCAGCACACCGACGAGGTTCTGAGGGAGCGCCTGGGGTACTCAGAGGACAGGATCGCGCAGCTGCGCGCGGAGAAGGTCATTTAGCGCGCCTGCCAGGCCCTCTCCTCGAGGGCATCTTCATTAGGCGCCAGGTTGTTGGTTGGATAAATTACTTGCAGGAGGCAAACTCGATGGCTCAGTCGTCCGACCTAAATGCCATTCGTGAAGCGGTCAAGAAATGGGAAGCGGAAAACAAGGCCGACCAGTTGCCCAAGGCCTACACCAGCTCGGGCATCGAGGTCAAGCCGGTTTACACCCCGCTGGACGTGCAGGGAATCGATTACCTGAGCGACATCGGACTGCCGGGCGAATATCCGCTCACACGTGGAATACACCCCTTTATGTACCGAACGCGCGTGTGGACCATGCGGCAGTACTCGGGCTACGCTTCCACCAAAGAGACCAACAAGCACTTCAAGTTCCTGCTGGAGCAGGGGGCGACCGGTATGAGCGTGGCCCATCACCTGCCGACCCAGCTCGGCTACGATTCCGACACCCCCGATTTCGAAGGTGATGTCGGCGGGACCGGGGTGGCCATCGACAGTCTCCAGGATATGGAGATCATATTCGACGGCATACCCCTGGACAAGATAAGCACGTCATTCACGATTAACGCCACCACTTCCATCGTCCTGGCTATGTACATTGTGGCCGCCGAGAAGAGGGGCATACCCCCGGCCGCGCTGAGTGGCACGGTGCAAAACGACACCTTGAAGGAGTTCATCGCCCGCGGCGCCTACATCTTCCCCGTGCAGCCGTCGCTCAAGCTGATCGGCGACGTGGTGGAGTATTGCGCCAAGAACGTTCCCAGGTTCAGCACCACGAGCGTCAGCGGCTACCACATCCGCGAGACGGGGGGCAACGCCATCCAGGAAATGGCCTACTCCTTCGCGATCGCCATCGCGTACATAGAGCACCTTCTCGCACGCGGACTCGATATCGACTCCTTTGCTCATCGCATCAGCTGGAATATGGCCGCCCACATGGACTTCTTCGAAGACATCGCCAAATTCCGGGCCGGGCGAAAGATCTGGGCCAAGCTGCTGCGCGAGCGCTACGGGTCGAAGAACCCACGGTGCTGGAAGTTCCAGATCTTCGCCGGCAACGGGGGGAGCACGCTGACGGGGAAGCAACCGGACAACAACATCATCCGCGGCACCCTGGGGAGTCTCGCCCTGGTACTTTCCGGTTGCCAGGCCATGACTACCAACACCAAGGACGAAGGCCTGGCCATCCCCACTCCCAAGGCGCAGGAGATAGCGCTGCGAACCCAGCAGATCATTGCTTACGAATCCAATGTGGGGGCCACGGTTGATCCCCTGGCCGGATCGTATTTCATCGAAAGCCTGACCAAGACTTACGAAGAAAAGATCTGGGAGACCATCGACGAAATAGAGCGCCTGGGCGGCATGGTCAAGGCCATCGAGGACGGCTTTATCCAGCGGCAGCTGCTGGCGGGCGACTACGCCCGGGTTAAAGGGATACAGACCGGCGAGCGACCTTTCATCGGGGTCAACAAATACGTGACCGACGAAGCGCCCCCTAAGGACACCTACAAGCGTGATTGGGCTGCGGTTCGTGAGCAGATCGAAAGCGTGAAGCGGTTGAAAACTACCCGACCCCCAGAGCCCGTGCGCGCGGCGCTGGCCGAAGTCAAGCGTGCCGCCGAGAACAACGACAACCTTATGCCCCCGATCATCGAGGCGGTGCGAGTCTACGCCACCGTGGGCGAGATCGTCTCGGCCTTGAAAGAGGTCTACGGAGCGTTCAAGGAGCCGGCCATATTCTAGTGCTGTTTCACAAAAACACGATCCACCCTGCCGGGGAGCCCGCCCCTCCCCAATTGGAAAGGGAGTTGAGGTTTTGCGGCGCGACGCGCCGCAAAACCTCAACTCCCTCCATCTCGGGGGTGGGGATTCGGTTCGGCAGTCTGAATCGGACTACTGTGGAACGGCACGAGGTGCGCATGCTGAGGAATATCGGATAGTCTCTGGATGAATAGGAGATAAGTTATGATGACTGCTACTAGCAAGCGTGTAAGAATACTGATAGGCAAACCCGGACTGGATGGACATGACCGCGGGGCGAAGCTGGTGGCAAAGGTGCTGCGCGACGCCGGCATGGAGGTGATCTACACCGGCCGGCATCAGACGGTCGATCAGATAATCACCGCCGCCGCTCAAGAGGATGTGGACGTCATA
>JAMDCE010000500.1 GCA_023489135.1 Chloroflexota bacterium | reverse complement strand
GGCCACTGCTCAAGGAAGGGCACGATCTGCTGCGCAAGATCGAGAAGCTATCCAAACCCGTGATAATGGCCATTAACGGCTTCGCCCTGGGGGGCGGCTGCGAGATAGCGATGGCCGGCGACATTCGAATAGCTGCCGACAACGCCAGGATCGGGCTGCCCGAGATCAATCTCGGCCTTTTGCCGGGCTACGGCGGAACCCAGAGGATGCCACGAATCGTCGGAAAGGGAATGGCCAAGATGCTGATCCTCACCGGCGACCACATCGACGCTCAGGAAGCCCTGCGGATAGGCCTGGTGGAGAAGGTGGTCCCGGCCGCCGAGTTGATGGACACGGCCAGAGCCCTGGCGAAGAAAATGGCCGGCAAGGCGCCGTTGGCGCTGGAGGCGGGCAAGAAGATGATCAACGTCGGTATGGAATGCGACCTCGACCAGGCCCTGGAATACGAGCTGGCTCTGGGCACGACCGTCTTCTTCAGCGAAGATCGGCTTGAGGGCACGACCGCGTTCCTCGAAAAGCGCAAGCCGGTGTGGAAGGGTAGATAAGCGCAGGGTTTATACATTCTACGACCGTCATTCCCGCCTACGACCGTCATTCCTCTGAAAATAGCATTTTCATGCTCAATGGGTGGCCGGTAGGCCGTGAGTATTCCCGCGCAAGCGGGAATCCATAGAGCGAGTCGCCGCGAGGAGGCTGGATTCCCTTCCGCGGGAATGACAAGCAGTGGCCAGGCCCGTCTGGGCCAGAGCCCAAAGATTCTGCAGGTAAGCACTGCAGTGCCTTTTGGCGCGGCAAGCACTTGCCTAGTGAGGGGCGTTCCAGTGAACGCCCCTTTGGTCGAGGGTGTGGGGGTGGTGGATGAAAGATAAGTTATACTTCGGCGAGTCAAGGGAATTCCAGGAACCCCTTGACGATACGCAAATCACCGACTTCATCAGGGCAAATCTCGACCAGCGGAGCGCGCAGGGTCTTACCGAACGAATCGCCGACGGCGGAGAGTGGTGGGAGCTTGCGAGGGACCCGCGCATCCTGATCGCCCTTTGCCGTCTTGCCGCCTCCAACCCCCACTTTTCTAAGCTGCCGAACACCGAGCTTCTCATCATTCTCAGCCGTTCTCTGAGGACCGGTGGACCGGGATCATCAGAGGCTGACTCCCCAGCCCAATTGGCGCTGGAGGCCCTTGCCGACGAAATGCTGCGAGAGGACGGCGACACATTGGACGGGCAGCAGTGCCTGGAAATAATCGGCGAGGCTGCGGGCCCGGAATCTTCCGAGGGAGATGCCAATGATGTTCTCAAAGACTTGCTGCACAGCGGAATGCTCTTGGCCGGGGAAGATGGCCGGGTCGCTCGCTTTCGTAGCCCCCTGCTCCAGCATTTCTTCGCCGCCCTCAGCCTCCAGCGCTCCCTCCAAGGGGGGACATCGCTTCGCAGCTGGTTGCCCTCCTACCCCTGGAGCCACAGACTGGAGCGGACCCTGGCTTTTGCCTATGCCATGGCGGGGCATCGTGTGGGTTTCCTGCGCGACGTGTTGGAATCGGCAAATGTGGAAGACGTGGTGCTTGCCACGGCTAGCTTCCTCGCCTCGCAGGAGAACGAAGAGCTGGCCCGCGAGTTCCTGCGCGTCGATCCCCTGAATTACGATCTCATCCACGAATTCGGCCGGGCCTTTCGACAGCTGAGGCGGATGGACTTGGCCCGCGGCGCCCTGGAGGCAGCGGCCAAGCTAGAGCCGGACCGCGCCCTGATACACCAGGAACTGGCGGACGTCCTCGTAGAATTGGGGGATCTGGCCAGGGCCGGCTCCCAGTATCAAGTCGCAGCGCGACTTTGCGGCAACGAAATAAGCTATCACCTCGGGATGGCTCGCATCTTTAGCCACGAGAGCAAATGGCCCGCGGCCAGGGCGGAGTTGATATCTGCCGAGAGATCGCTCAGAGCCGCCGAAGCGGAAGTTCACCACCATCTGGCGCACGTTTGCGAGGGGGAGGGGGAGCTCGAGGACGCCCTTTCCCACTGCCAGGCTGCCATAGAGATGAACCCATCGCCTCATTACTGGCTGCACCTGGGACGGCTAAACCGCAGAAAGGGCCGGCTGCGACCGGCTCAGGAAGCGCTAGGAAGATGCGTTGAGCTGGAGACCGACTCTTACGAAGCGCATCGCGAGCTTGGCCTCATCCATGAATCCATCGAGGAGTTCGATCGTGCGGTAGACGAATTGAAACAGGCGATCTTGGCTCGCGGGCACGCGGAAGCCTACGCGGACCTCGGGCGAGTCTACCGAAAAATGGGACTACTCGCTCGGGCTCAAACCGAGCTTTGGCGGGCGATTCGGCTGGATCCGACCCACACCGAGGCGCACGTCGAGCTGGGTGCAGTGTACGAAGGACTGTGCGACCTGGAGAGGGCACTGGAAATCTACCGCCGGGCCGGCCAGCTCTCGCCCCGGCAGGCCGAGCCACACGAGCGGATGGGACGAGTGCTGCGGCTGCTCGGGAGCTCGGCCGAAGCGGAGATCGAGATCAGAGCGGCCGCGGGGTTGAATCCTTCGAGGGCCGATCTTTTCGCCTTGCTCGGAGAGCTGATGATGGAACAAGGGCACCACGCCAGGGCCCTCGCTGAATATCGGCGAGCCGTGGAATTGGCCCCGGGGGATGCGGCTTACCGCCACCACGTTGGAGTTATGCACTCCCGCCTGGGCGAGTATGGCGCTGCCGTCCAAGCGCTTTCCGAGGCGCTTGGACTCGCCTACCCTGATCCCGACCAGGCCAAGGCCTTTAGTGGGGGCGATCCCTCATCGGATCTCTCGCCGGCCGAGACCCATTTTGAGCTTGGCATTGCTTTAGAAATGCAGGGCGAATGCGACCGCGCCCTCAAGCACTACCGCAGCGCCTCGGACCTGAAACCCGAGGTTGAGCCCTATTGGACCAGGCAGGGGCAACATTGCCTGACGCAGCGACGCCATCAAGAGGCCGTCGCTGCTTTCGAGCGTTCGGTGCTGCTGAAACCCCACGACGCCTCGCTTTTGGCTCAACTGGGCCAGGCGCGAGAGGGCACCGGGCATTCGGACCTGGCCCTGCAGGCGTATGAGCGGGCCATCGCTCGGATGGGAGCGGCCGGGCAAGGCCTCGAAAGCGCTACTCCCTACGTACGTTCGAGCCTGATCCTGGTCGAACGGGGCCGCGCGCAAGAGGCCAAGAAGCTACTATGCAACGCCCTCGACCTTTTTCCGCGTTGCGCCGAGGCCCACTACTACCTGGGACTGTTGCTGCTCGACGAAGGCAGCCTGGATCAGGCGCTGCTCAATTGCCTCGCAGCCGTGGAGTCGGACTCCGGTAATGCTCGATTCAAGGTGGCTTTGGGGCGCTGCTTCTCGGCACGAGGCAGCTCAAACGAAGCCACCACCCAGCTGCGCAGGGCCGTGGCTCTCGCCCCCGATCTGGCCGAAGCCCACTATCACCTGGCTCGCATTTACCTGGACAACGGCCTCCAGAATGACGCGCTGGCCAGCGCGTCACAGGCCTCTATGCTGGACGGTTCCAATCCTGAATACGCTCGCTTCGCGGGCCACGTCGCGGGACAACAGGGCGATACCCAGCTGGCGCTCAGCCTCCTGGAAGAAGCGGTACGGAGGAGCCCGGACGACCATCGAATGCACCGGGAACGGGCGACTGCGCTCGAGCTGGTCGGGAAGAGAAAGGAGGCTCTCGACGAATATCGGCGCTCTCTGCAGTTGTCTCCCGACAACGCGGATTACGAATTCGACGTCGGGCGCCTGAACCTCCTACTGGGCAGATGTCAGGACGCGGTGGAATCGCTGCTGCGGGTGGTGGCGCGTCACCCCAACCACGGAAAGGCGCAGGGGCTCCTCGGCGAAGCCCTGGTAAAGCTCGGGCACTACGAAGCCGCGCTCGACCGCTTCGAATTGTCCGCTCGACTGCAGCCCGACGCGCCCGCCTCTTGGCAAGGCAAGGGAACCTGCCTGGCTAGCCTGGGGAGGTTGGACGATGCGGCCCACGCCTTGCGGCGGGCAGGGATGCTCGAGGGTCCCGATTTTGCGGCGAGAGAGGAACTGGCGGCAGTGCTACCCAGGCTTGGGCTGCTAGAGGAGGCCCACGAAGTCTTGCTGGATGTTGTGCATGGGTCAGGACTAACCCCGCGCCGCGCCGGCGCACTGAGCGATCTCTGCTGCGCGCTGGGCCGCTACTAGGAGGCATTGGATTGGATGGATCGAGTCCCCGAAGGCGAGCGCGACGCTGCTTTGCGAGCAGAGCTTGCTTCAATCCTGGACATAGTGGGCCGGCCACTCGACGCCGCGAGCCAGCTGCAGCGGCCCGTCGCATGCGGGGTAGAGAAGGCCTATGTCCGCAGGAGGCTGGGCGTTCTGTTGTTTCGGCTGGGGAAACACCCAGGCGTGGCCGATTGCCTGGGAGGTCTCGGAGACGGACAGACTGCGGATGCGGATTTCTCCGATGTGTTCGCTCGCTATGCCCTTTCCAGTGCCTATGGTGAGCTTGGCCGACTAGAAGACAGCCACGGTCAATTGGAGATCATCGCAACGCGAGTGCCGCGTAGAGGCGGATTGCTCGCCGCCCGTGGCTCGTTGGGCCGGCGCGTGGCCGAAGCCAGGACGGAAGAGGCCGGGACCAGGGGTGAAGAAGGGGCCTCCAACGACGACCCGATCGTCCAGGGAGCGTTCGACGATCTAGATCGTGCCCTGGCCCTCAATCCTGCCCTCATCACCGCGCGCGAAGAGATGGGGATGCTGTACGAGCTACTCGGCGATGGGAAAGCGGCGCTGCAGCAGTATGCGCAAGCCATGGCTATCGAAGCATCCCATCCCAATGCGCGCTGCCGCGCCGCCAGATTGTTCCTGCGCTCAAATCAACCAGACGAGGCGCTCCGCATTCTCAAAGAGGCTGAGAGAGAAGGCCACCTGGATGCGGCGCTGCGCAACGTACTGGGAGAAGTGTACGAGAGCAAAGGAATGCTGTCGGAGGCCGCTGAGTGTTACCGGCAGGCAACAACACTGAGGAGCGACGAACCCGTCTACCGGCGCAACCTGGCCATGGTCCTGGCCGGAACGCACCGGCGAGAGGCGCAGGAAGAGATGGAGCGCGCCGTGGCCATGCGTCCCGAGGAAGCGGAGTGGCGCTGGGAGCTGGGGGCTCTGCTGGAGGACTCGGGTGATTTGGAGAGAGCGCTGGCCGAGTACCAGCAGGCCATCGACCGATCCACCGGTCGCAGCAAGTACTACAGGTCGCTGGGAAGCCTCGCGCGCCGATTGGGACGGCTGAGCCAGGCATCCGATGCCTTGAGCCGGGCGATCTCACTGGAGCCGATAGCGGACAACTACGGCGAGATGTCGCGGCTCAGGCTGAAAGAAGGTAGGGTGCCCGATGCGTTGAGGAACGCTGATCGCGCCTTGAAGCTCGCGCCGGACGATCCCGCTCACAGGCTGGGGCACGCCGTGGCCCTGAAGTTCAGCGGCCAAACCGAGAAAGCCCTGACCACGCTCGAAAGGCTCGTCGCCGAGCAACCCCAATACGCCGCGGCGTACTTCGAGCTCGGATTGCTGGTGGAAGAGGTTGGACGAGTCGAGCAGGCGCTGAAGCTGTTCACCAGAGCAGTGGAGCTACGGGACAACGACCTAGAGTACAGGCTGGCACTGGCCAGGGCCAATCGGCTCGTCGGCAGGCAGGGAGAGGCCGCCAGCATTATCCGCCGTCTGCTGCGTAAATCTCTGCGCAACCCGGATGTGCTGCAGGAGGCGGCGAAGCTGGCCGAATCCCAGGGGAAGCTGCCCGAGGCGATTGAAACCTTTCAGAGAGCAATCAAGGTCGAGCCACGACCCCGGTTATACCGGGACCTGGCCCACACCCTGGCCAAAGCCAGGCGCTTCGAGGAAGCCCTGGATGCGATGCGCTCGGCGCTGAAGATCGAGCCCGGCAACCCCGACTGGGTCAGCGAGATGGGCGACATCTGCGAGCTGCGAGGGGTCGACGACGAGGCCATCGAACACTACCAGAAGGCCCTCAAGCTGGATCCCTTGAACCCCCGCTTCCACCGCAACCTCGGCGTCGTCTTCAAGCGCCTGGGCCGCTACGAAGACGCCATGGCCGAGCTCAAGAGAGCCCTCGAGCTGGATCCCGAATACGAAGAAGCCTACCAGCAGCTCTCAGCAGCCCAGGCATCGGCGCTGTTGAGGAAGACGATGGGGAGCTAGCAGTCTGGCAGTTACGCAGGCACCATGGTATCATTGACAGCATCAGGGTGGAGAGGAGATCCCGTTGCCCGACAAGGAAGTGTCTGGATTCGATAGAATGATGGACGAAATGATTATGGAATACCTTTGCAGCCCGCCCGGGGTGGACGAGCTTGAACGGGCAGAGCGGTGGAAAAATGCACCGGACAGCGAACACGCGCGGGTCTTGTCTGGTCTGCTTGATTTGGTTGCGGGCATGGGTCGACACTCCGAAAAGCACGACATGTTTCCGGGTCTCTTGAACGTTAGTCCAAAGTACAGAGCACGGTATGGCAAATAGAATACGGGATCGTTTGCTAACCATCACGAGAGCGTTCCAGAAGGGCCAGATACCACACGCATTAGGTGGAGCAATTGCTTTGGCTTTCTATTCCGAACCTCGTGCCACAGCTGACCTGGACATCAACATCTTCCTATATCCGGACCAAAAGGGAGTAGTTATGAATATCCTTTCTTCAATCATTGAGATTGATGATAGGGACGCCGTAGCCCGTTCAATCGACCAGAGCGGCCAGACTAGAATTAGGTGGGAAGACACCCCTGTCGATCTTTTCTTTTCCAGTACCCCTTTCCACGATTCTTGTGCTCAAAGGATTCGGTGGGTGGATTATCTGACTGAGAAGATTCCAATATTATCGCCAGAGGATTTGATCATCTACAAAATAGCGTACGACCGTCCTCAAGATTGGCTGGATATTGGGAAGATGTTCACTTTTTGTGGTGCAAGCCTGGACAAAGATTACATCAGAAAATGGATCTGCGATATCTTCGATCCGGATGATAGGAGAATCACCAGACTGGAGGCTCTTCTGGCAAGAGAAACAGGCTAATATAAGATCTCTACAAATCCCTTCGTTGGAAGATAGCCACGGAAGCAGCCAGAGCCAAGCCGACGTAGGCCAGCGAGTAGACTGCCATCCAGACGCTAGGGGGATTAAGCGAGGTGAAAGGTCCCGCGTAATTGGCAAGACCCATAGCCATCAGGTCGGTGCCTGACAGGAAAAGGCTGGCCGATAGCTTCCACAGCACATCTGAGGGAATGACGAGTCCGCTGATGATGCCGATGTTTACCAGCGTCTGATTCTGGATCAGCATGCCAAACTCCTCGATCAACCCACCTACATTGCCCAGCGCGTACAGAATGAAGACGACGATGCCGGTGGTAAGCGTAGACAGGAACGTGCTGCCCAGCATGGCCAGGGAGAGCAGTAGTAGCGACTTCAACACCATTAAGGCCAGACCGACCGCCAGATTGTCGGGGAAGTGCCCGCCCAGGATGTAGACGATCGCCATCGAAGCCGCCCCGGTGATTCCCACGTAGCAGGCCAGCATCAGCGCGTATCCGAGCCATTTGCCCAGCACCACCTCCCAGCGCCGAATCGGCTTGGGGACGATGGATTGAATGGTTCCGCTGTCTATCTCGGAAGAGATTGTTCCCGACGCGACGAAGATGGCCAGCAGCGCACCCACGTTGGCTATCACGTACAGGCCGGCCAGCAGAATCTGCCCTTTCATCACCTGCTTGGCAATCACCGGAAGCCTGGCGCTATGATCGATGTCGAGGAAGGCATAGTGGGTCCCCAGGGCGTAAAGCCCCAGGAACACCAGGGTGAGCCCCGTGGCGGCGTAGAGCGCCTTCTTGCGCAACGCCTCGCGAAAGGTAAACGAGGCCATCTGGAGAAGCTTCAACCCTCGGTCGCTCCTTCCACCACTTCCACAAAGAGGTCCTCCAGCGTGCCACGCCGGGCCGTCAGACCGTACAGATCACCCCCGCCGTCCACAATGCAGCGAGCCACCCGGGGTATCTCGGCGCTATCTTTGACCGAAAGGATAATCGTGGAATCGCCGATGCTGCGCACCGGCCACGAGGTGCGCATGCGTTCGACAAGCTCGGGAGGCAGATTCTTAGCCTGGACCTCCAGCTCGTGCTCCGCGGAAAGCAACTCCCCCAGGGTCCCCGCGCGGACCACCCGGCCGTGGTCGATGATGGCCACGCGATCGCAGACCATCTCCACTTCAGACAGCAGGTGAGAATTCAAGAAGACCGTCTTGCCCCGGGCCTTCAGCTCGCGAATGAGGTCGCGCACCTCTCGCCGACCCAGGGGGTCCAGGGCCGAAGTAGGCTCGTCCAGAAAGACTATGTCCGGGTCGTTGAGCAGCGCCTGGGCGATCCCGATTCGCTGAAGCATCCCCTTGGAAAAGGTCTTCAGCCTATCCCCTGCACGGCCCTTCAGGCCCACCAGGGTGAGCACTTCCCTGATGCGCTTCGTTCGCTCCGGCTTCGGCACGTCCAGCAGCCCCGCGTGGAAACTCAGAAACTCGTCGGCGCGGAGCCATTCGTGAAAGCGAAACTGCTCGGGCAAGAAGCCGACGCGGGCCTTGATCTCGTTGGTGCCGATGGGACGACCCAGCAGCCTGGCCGAGCCGGAGCTGGGATAGATTAGTCCCATGAGTATCTTGACCAGCGTGCTCTTGCCCGCCCCGTTGGGCCCGAGCAGCCCGAACACCTCGCCCGGGGCCACGGCCATCGAGAGGCCGTCCAAAGCCACCTTGCGATCGTATACCTTTCGCAGCTCAAGAGTCTCTATGGCCGGTGCGCTATTTGAGCGAATTGGCAACCCCCAATACATCCGATTCGGTGAGGTTCCCGCCCACCGCGTATAGCACGTCGTTTTTCTGCCACAGTGCCACGACCATTCCGTGCTCCTTGGAGGTTACCAGAATACCCTGCACCCCGTCAACCGTGACGTTCCGGGAGGTGCCCCCAACCACCGGCACGAGCAGCGTTTGCTGCCAGTCATGAATGCCGCGAACCTGCGCTACGAATTCAGGCGGCAGCCCGGGCATTTGCAGCAGCTGGGAGCGCAGCTGTTCCCAATCCAGGTTGGACGGACCCTCCATCACCGGGCTCCGGCCCTGCGCGACGAAGAGAATTCGGACGTCGGACGGCGGCGATTTAGCGCCATCGCTCGCGGCTTTCAGCTGCGCGAAGGTCTTATCGCTGTAGACCAGGCCCACCTCAGGACTGATCTTGACCTTTACGGTTGCCCCGTCGAGCGAAGGAGGAAGGCTGACGTTGGTTGCCCCGATGGATGCCAGGTAGGCGTTTAGCTTGTCCAGGTCTATGGTCAACGCCGCTTCGGCTTCGCTACTGACCATGACGGCGGGAGTGGGGAGAAGCGAGGAGGGCACATTCCCCGGAGCACGCAGGTCAAAAGACATCCTCTTCCGGGCTTCCTCGATAGAGGCAACCGTCTCGATCTTGGGGTCCCTGGTAAAGGAGAACTCGCCGATGTTGGTCGGGGCTGGGAGCCTGGGCATCTTGGCCGGGTCCACCTGGACCGCCTGGAACTTCTGCACCCGGAACACTCCCAGGAAGCCCTCCGCCGCCGACCGGGCCGGGGCATAGACCAGCACGATTGAAAAAGTCAGTAGAAGCGCCGCGGCCGCCGCGCCGAATCTATACCATTGACGATTGAAGGCGGAGACCAATCGTTCCGGAACCGAGCGCCGATTACCGGCCGCCACCAGCTTTTGGCGCACTCCCGGAAGCGCAACCCCTGGTTCGGGCATCTCGACGGGATCGAGCGACGCCAGTTGTGACCCCGCCCACGACGACACTTCGGTCACCTCTTCCAAAACGCGCCGGCAATCCCGGCAATCGGCAACGTGCCGCTCCACCAGTCGACGCTCATCATCCCGCAGCTCGCCATCAACGAACGCACGTAGCGTTCCCACATCGACACAGCTCATTGTCACCGTCCTCCTTCCAAGGGAGTAATCACAAATTATCGATAGCGCCAGATGCGCATCCCCAGGTCCTGTTGGCTAAGTCCCATTCGTGCCCTCTTGGCTCCTCCGCCTGGAGCGCAGGCCAGCCAACTCCCTCGCCCCTTCGGGGAGAGCAACTGTGTTAATTGTCAATAGGTGTGGCAACAGAATGCTTCCAATAGGTCGAGTTCTTGATCATAGCGTTGAGAATCACCAGCAGCTTGCGCATGCAGGCGACGATAGCCACCTTCGTTACCTTTCCCGCTGCAATGAGACGTTGGTAGAACTCCTGGATCACGGGATTGCAGCGCGTGGCGGTGAGCGTGCTCATGTAAAGCACACTACGTACTTCTGCCCTACCACCCCATATTGTACGCTTCCCATGCATTTTGCCAGTGTCACAATTGAACGGTGCCACGCCTACCAGGGCAGCTATGTCCCTGCGATCCAACGTACCCAGTTCCGGCAGCTCCGCCAGAAGCGTCAGGGAAAGCACATGCCCAACCCCAGGCGTGCTCTGCAGCACCGCATCCTTCTCTCGCCAGACCGAACTACCCTTGATCGCGTTACCGAGATCTTCATTCAGTTTGGCCAGTTCCTCTTCCAGCCAGTCAATATGAGACGTTATGCGCTCCTTTACCGGTTCAGGGGCCGTCCCCAGCCTGTTCTTCTCGGCCGTTATCATATCCACGATCTGCCTTCGACGAGTGAGCAGGCCATCGAGCTCCTGGGTCTGTTCGTCAGGAATGGGACGTGGCTCAGGGCGCATTTTCTCGGCGAAATCTGCCAGCACCTGGGCATCGATCTTGTCCGTCTTGGCCAGCCTCCCACACGCCTTGGCAAAGTCGCGAGCCCTTCTCGGGTTGATCACCGCCACCGGCAGATGATTCGTGATCAGGGCACCCACCAGAGGCATCTCCAGCCTACCGGTGGCTTCCATTACGATCAGTGTGGGCTGCAGTTCCAGCATGCGGGCGATGATCCGCGCGATGCCCTTGTCGTCGTTGCTGGTGGTGAACGATTCACTATTAGGATGCACAGCAACATCCAAAGAGGCCTTGGCAACATCGATACCCACGAAGATAAGGCTACTGTCCATCAAACCTCTCCTAATACGGCCCGACCTTGCGCGATGCGGGCTCAAAGTCCCTGGCAACTGTTCGGGCTCAAGTTAGTTATAGCGCGACGACCAACGCTCTCCCGCGGTCTCAGATACCAGAGGGCCAACGGCCTGTCGCGCCCGGTCACGCAACACAGATCATCCTACAAATCGTCACGGGAAGCAACTCACATTGGGGCCAAAATCGTCCATAATTTCCCGTTCCTTCCGACTGTGAAATCGCAAAAACTTAACGATGTTAACGATAACATTATGCAACTTAACACTACCTATTCATGATACAAGGGCTAGGGTGAGGGTGTCCCCCTCATCCTCTGG
>JAMDCE010000092.1 GCA_023489135.1 Chloroflexota bacterium | reverse complement strand
CGCTTTCGTGATCGCGGTGATTCTCCTTAAGTGTAGTTCGGATCGCTACCTCGGTCGCGGGCTGCTCATCGTTTGCCCCTTGGAAAGTTTTGGCGGGGGCTATCGTATCGATCTTCTTCCCACCGTCGTACACTTCCATCGTGGCGGCCACGACGTCGTGGGTTGCAGTGGGGTACTCACTTAGCCCATTATATTTCAACGAGAACTGTCCGACGTTAATCATCTCGCCCGGCTTCACCGTCTGGTCGACCTCGGTTTTCAGCCCAAAGGCGCCGATGATGCCAAGGGCGATCATTATTACGCCCAGGTGGATGATGTAGCCGCCGTACCGGGGCTTGTTGTGCCAGATCAGTTTGCCAAGCCCTGTGAGGTAGTCTTCCGAGTACACGCGGTGGCGTGCCCTGGTGCCACGTAACACTTCAAGGAGAATCACCGCGATCACGAAAGCGCAGAGAGTGAAGGCCACGAGAGTGTAGTATTCCCTGATTCCCAAGGCGTAGGCGACCACGGCAAACACTACCGCTCCGGCTGCCGGCCAGGTGAAATTCCGGATCAAGTTCTCCCTGGAGGCCTTGCGCCACCCGATCAGAGGGCAGATGCCCATTATGAGCACCAGTACTAGAAAGATCGGCCCGTTGACCTGGTTGAAGAAGGGCTGGCTAACGGTGATCTTGACGCCACGGACCGCCTCCGAGATCAGGGGGAAAATGGTGCCCCAGATGGTGGCGAAGGTGGCTCCCACCAGGATGAGGTTGTTGAGCAGGAAGCTGCTCTCGCGCGACACGAACGAGTCGAGCTCGTTTTCGCTCTTGAGATAGGGCAGTCGATCTATTAGCAGCCCGACGCTAAAGATAAGGACCATTCCGATAAAGCCCAGGAAGAACGGTCCCAGGTTGGACTGCCCGAACGAGTGGACCGAGGACAGAATGCCGCTGCGGGTCAGGAACGTGCCGAAGATGGTCAGCGCGAAGGTGCCGATGATCAGGATGAAGTTCCAGACCTTGAGCATGCCCCGGCGCTGCTGGATCATGACCGAGTGCAGGTAGGCCGTGCCCGTCAGCCAGGGCATAAACGAGGCGTTTTCCACCGGGTCCCAGGCCCAAAAGCCGCCCCAGCCCAGCTCGACGTACGCCCATTGGGCGCCGAACAGGTTGCCCATGCTGAGGAAGAACCAGGCGAAGAGGGTCCAGCGCCTGGTGCTGCGGATCCAATCGTCGCCCACCTTCCCCGTCACCAGGGCGGCCATCGCGAAGGCGAAGGGCACGGCGAAGCCGACGTAGCCAAGATAGGTAGTGGGCGGGTGGAAGAACATTCCGGGATTCTGCAGCAAGGGGTTCAACCCCTGACCATCTTGTGGCACTACGGGCAATCGGAAGAATGGGTTGCTCAGTAGGGTCAGGATCATCAAGAAGAACGCGGACGTACCCACCAGGGTGGTTTCGACGAAGGGGATGAGCTCCCGGTGCTTGTCGCGGTTTTGATAGAGCACTACGGCCGCGAAGATCGACAGCAGCCAGACCCAGAGGAGCAGCGAGCCTTCCTGCCCGGCCCAGAACGAGGATATGGTGTAGGTCAGCGGCTCGTTGCGGCTGGAGTACTCGGCCACGTACTTCAGCTGGAAGTCGCGGGTCAGGAAAGCATACCACAGGATAGCGGCGGCGACGGTGGTCAGCGCAGCTATGGCGTAGACGCCGTTGCGCGCCGCGGCGAGTAACTCGTTGTATCCTTTGATCCGACCCCAGGCAAACGATATCGTCGTGAAGATTGAAACAATAAAGGCTATCAGTAAAGCCGCGTATCCAATGTCGGGCATAATTTGATTTCCTCTCTATTGCGTAATCACAGCGCCTTTGCGTCACACCTCGGGAACATATTTCGATGGGCACTTGGCAAGTAGGGTGCTCGCCTCGAACACGCCTTGCGGTGATAACTTGCCTTCGACGATGACGTCCACTCCTTCTTTGAAAGTGTCCGGGATAACTCCCTTGTAGACCACGGGAATCTCGACCTGGTCATCCCCGACCTTGAAGGATAGGGTTTGGGCGGACTTATCGAAGTCTACCGACCCTTCGACGGCTTTGCCCCCCAGGCGAACGCCTTGATCCGGGATGGTCTCTGCCCGATTGATCAGCTCGGACGGCGTGAGGTAGTAAAGGGTGGCATCTTGCATACTGGAGTACATCAGGTAGGCAATTGCCAGCAGCACGATGGCCCCTCCGATGACGAACTTTTTCTTCTTGAGGAAGGAGTTTTTCTTGGGTTTTGAAACGGCTATCCTGATTTGGGCGTTGCTTACCATTGATACCCTCCAAGCCTCCGCACTCTGTGCGGACTGCTACTTGTAAGCTCGTATGACCTCGGCCAATACCAGGTTGGGATCGCCTTCCATTATATCCACCCACATAACCCTGTTGCCGTACTGGTACAGGTAGTAGGGCATGCCCTTAACCTTGAGCGCGTACGCCGTCCGGCCTTCGACGTCAATTCTCTTGAGATCGCCGTAATCCTTCTTCTCTCCTTTTTGCATTCCGCCAATTATGGCATTCACGGCACCTTCCGCGTCGGAAATCTCCCGCTTCTCGCCGGCCCTTATGGTGAGCCCGCCGCTTTCGCCTTTGTAATGGGCCACAAAGGCCATCGAATAGGATATATCCTCTCCGTAGATTGCTCTTATCTCGGCCAGCGCCGCGTCGCCTGTTTCCACGTGAGATAGGCTGAAATGCCCAACCTCGGCCGGGAGTCCCGGCGAAGTGGAGAGCACGTTCCCGGCAAAGCTGATGTAGATGGCGGCGATAATGCCCAGGAACATTAGCAGCTGAAGGTAGCGCATCACGCCGCTTCTTTTCTTGGTTTTGTTCGCCGCCTGGGGCGCTACAGCAGTGGACACCTTCTACTCCTTACGCAGCCCATTTTCGCTGCGCTCCAAGATTCTAAGACACTCACTTCGACTTCTTGCCGCAGGCGGAACAGAATCTATCCCCCACTTCGAGGGGATTGCCGCAACCGGAGCAGAAGCCTGCTCCTTGCCGTGCTTGAGCCACCTGCATCAATTGGTCGAGCTTGCGTCCCTTACGACTGCCGGACCTTGGCTCCGGGCCGGGTTGTCGATTGTATTGTGTTGCGGGAGCAGCGCGTGAAGCTACCCGGGCCGGGTGAGGAGCAAATTGCCGCGAGCGGCGGCTAAGGCCAACGTATACGACGCCGGCGAGAGCTACGGAGGAGCCCAGAATCAGCCACACATTGACGTCTAATCCTGATCCGCCAGCCGGCGCTCCACTCCCCTGCTTAGCCTTAGGAACCGATGGATTCTTATCCTGCTTGGTGTAAGAAATCTTGAGGTCCAGTTTTTGATCGGCCCTAACGTTTTCGAAAGAAAGGTTACTGTACTTGAATCCCTGATTATCAGAGCTCGTCGAGAGCGGGTTGGGATATACGCTGAAGTCGGTCGAACGAAGCGGCTGCTGCACCTCGACATCCACCTTGTCCGCCGGATAGACGTGGGCGTACGAGAAACCGATCTCCCTGGCACCTTCACTCTGAATCGGGTTGTAGTAGAACTCTATGTAGAAAGTGGGAATCGGCAGGGTGTAGGAGAGCTCGATGAAATCCTCTCCCTTCTTGGTTTCGTAGAGCTGGCAGAGGTGTTCCTTCTTCTCGCTGAGGGCGCACACCTGTCCAACCTCCGCATCCTTGGGCAGGCGGAACTTAACGATCTTAGGGAACGAAGCCTTGTCGTCAAACTCGCCCTGGTAAACCACCAGGACACGGGGCTCGTCGTACTCGGGTTCCACCGAAATCTTGAAGCTTTTGATGCGGGTTTGCCCGTCTTCCGCACCGGAGACCGGCGTCAGAAAGACCAGGACCAGTGCCATCGCAGCAGTCAAAGCCAACGAAACCGGCACTAAGTGCTTTGCTTTGCTGAGCGGCTTCTGCCTGCCAATCTTGGTCATCTTCTACTTTCCTCCTAACAAATGGGCGAATCGCTACTTCGTTTTCTTCTTTCGTGTTTCCTTGCTCCGCTCGACGATGTCCTTCAACAACTTTTGCACGGCCTCCCTCGACTCCGGCTCGACCAGGTCCGCGAAATGAGAGATGGCCGCACCGGAGTAGCTCTCCAGGAGCTGATCGAGAATCCGTCCGACGAACCTGGAAGTGAATTCCGCTCTGCCCATAGCCGGATAGTAGACGTAGGCCGGCTTCACCTTCCTCGATTTCAAGAGGGCCTTTTTTTCCAGCCGAGCCATGGTGGTCATTACCGTGGTGTAGGCAATCGGACGGCGCTGTTTCAGGATCTCGTGCACTTCGCGAACGGTAACCCCTGGTTCGTGGGCGTGTGCCCAGATGATGTTCATCGTCTCAGCTTCCAGATCGCCCAACAGCGTTCGCAGTCCCGTGCGATCGGCCCTGAAAACTGATGGCTCTCCCGCGTCCTTCATCACAAGCCCCCATCGGTGACACGATTCAACCGGCTACTATTATTGATAGTAGCGCTTAAACTAGGCTTTGGGTTGGCTGAGATGAAACTGAGAGTTTTGAGGACTTAGCGAGCGGCGGTGTGGCACGAGGTGCAGGTACCGCGAGCTGAGTGGTTCATCTTCGGAGCCCCATTCGTGCCTTGACGATGGCAGCTCACGCACACTTCTTCGGTAACCTTGTGAGGAATGGGGGGCGGACTCTGAGAAGAGTTGGTAGTGTTGCAGGCGGTGACGATCAACCCGGCCAACACGCAGCCCAACAGCACACGGACCAAAGGAGATTTAGTCTGTCTCCTCTGACTCGTAGAAATCACCATCGACGGGAGCGCCTGATTTCTTTCCCAAATCATAGTTGGCCCAGATGCTTCTAGGGAGGGAACACCGCTCTGATTCGCACAATCTTGGTCGGCTCTACTGGATCATTGCTGGTCACAACAATGTTGAACAGGTGCAGTCCACCCATCCCCTCGTGCATCGAAAAAGCAGTTCCAACGTAGCTGGAGGCCCCGGGATTGATTGTCGTAGAACCTACGACGGCGGAGGACGGTCAACAGCCCTCGACAACTTGAACCAGCGCCTTCGATATCTTCAGCGGCTCGCTCCCGACGTTCTTGAACTCAAAAGCGTACCGCACAACGTCTCCAAACGACACATCCCCAAAATCAACCTCTTGGTTCACAAACGCCATCCTCGCGCCTTTGACGGGAGCTAACGCGTTCTGTGTCGGGGTTATGATCTTGGGCTCGGCCACTATCGGCTCCTTGGGAACGGCGTTCGCCGCGGCCGGCGGGCTCGAGCTACCTGGCTGCGAGTTTGGGGCCGGAGAAGGAACCGGCGGTCTGGTGGGCACTGCGGAGGACCGGTTATTGGCGTTCCCGGCCGAGCCACTACACGACAACAGGATGGCTCCCGCCACAAGCATCACCATCCAGAGCAGTAGTCGAGACCCTGCCGTCCCGGGGCGCCTTGGATGCATTGACTTGGCACCTGGCAAAGAGGGCTTGCTCAGCTTGCCCTCGGCATCGTCTAAACGCTGCCTTTCCCTTGTCGACAAAGCTTCACCCCATTTCAAATCCGTGACAGCGCCTACCTCGGCGTTTGTTGAAGGCTCGATTTCGAGATACCTTTCCAGCTCGAGCCTGGTCAGGGTCGAACGCGTACTCAGGAATCCGGCCCACGCTGTCTAAATCTACCACTGCAACCTTAAAAACATCTGAGAGGAAACTGAGACTGGGCTGATCGTATCAACCATCGTGCGGTACACAGCCTCGACGACGAGCGCCGTGCCGATCTTGACGGCGTGACGCCGGCGCGAGAAACGCAAGAAAAAGCTCTGCCACGCGCCCTTGACCAATCTATGCTCGTTGACACAAACCTGACATAAAACTCGAACGAGACTGGCAGCAGGATTGAGAGCCGCCGAACCTCGGGCTCCCGGGCTCCCTCAAACGCTTGACGGGCACCAGCTTTTGTGATATATTCGGTTTGCTGACCGGAATATTGTTTTATATGGTGAACACATCAAGGGAGGAGCAACTATGGCAGATCGGCGGGTATCCATGAGCATCGGCATTGCCGACCGACCCTCGATAATGGCCCTGCTTGACGGAACCGTCAAGCCCGAGGGCATCGACCTCACCTGCGTGTGCGATTTCCCCGAACCCTCCACCATCGTCAGGCACGACAGAATCCTGGAGGGGGAGCTAGACGGAGGAGAGCTTTCCATGTCCTTCTTCGTCGAGGCCAAGCTGAGGGGGGCTCCTCTCATCGGACTCCCGGTATATCCCAACCGGTCCTTTCGCCATCGCAGCGTCTATTGTCGCGACGGTGCCGCCATCAAGACACCGGCGGATCTCAAAGGGAAGAAGGTGGGGCTGCACGTCTACGCGGCATCGACGATGTCGTGGGTCCGAGGCATCTTGCTGGACGAATACGGAGTGAGGCCCGAGGACATCCTTTGGTACACGCTCATGGATAGGGAAGCCGAAGGCGCCAGGGAATCCGGGGTCTCGATCGAGCTGATTCCGTCGGCGGGCAAGGGCTTCGACTTCAACGAGCACATCGCCCAGATGATGGAACGAGGCCAGCTGGATGCCGGCGTGGGTCCGGTCAACATCGTGCGCCCCGGCATCTCTCGCCTGTTTTCGAACTTCGTCGAGGTCGAAACGGAATACTACCGGCGCACCGGCATATACCCGATAATCCATACTATGGTCATTAACGAGCGGGTGGTCCGCGACAATCCGTGGGTGCCACAATCGCTGCTCAAGGCGCTGCGCGAGGCGGCCCTGCTGACCTCTCGCTACACCGCCAGGCCGGACGAGCTGGAGCAAGGGGACAAAGAGATCTGGAACGTGGATCGGTTCATACTGGCCGGGGATTACCCGTACTCCTGGGTGCTGGGTGAAAAAGAGAGACGGACCATCAACACTTTCCTGGACTATCTGGTGCTCGACCGGGTGATTACCTCCAAGCCAAGCGTCGATTTCCTTTTCCCGATCATTTAGTGCACGAGGGGAGATCACTGTGAACAAGAGCGTGCGCAAATACTATGAAAAACAGCTGGAGAAGCTAATCCCCGAACTGAAAAAGCGCAATATCGATGCCCTCTACTGCGAGACCGCCGATCAGGCACGAGCGGCCGTCCTCGAGATGATTCCCCGTGGGTCGTCGGTGCACACCGGTGGCTCGGTCACCCTCAGGGAGTGCGGCATAGTCGACGCTTTGAAAACCGGTCCCTACGAGTACTACAACCAGACGATACAATCGGAAGACGACGAGTCCCGACGATACGACCTTCGCAGGAGGGCGACCACGGCAGACTATTGCCTGGGTAGCATAAACGCCCTTTCCTTGACCGGGGAGATCGTCAACATCGACGGCGGCGGAAGCCGCATCGGCGGCTACGTCTACGGGGCCAAGAAGGTCATCCTGGTAACCGGCGTGAATAAGATCGTGCCCTCCCTGGAGGAAGCCCTCCGCCGGGCCAGGCATTTCGCGGCCGTCGCCAATTCCTTTCGCGAGGACAAGGTTACTCCCTGCGCCGGCGACGGCATCTGCCACGAGAGCGAGTGTTACCCCCCCGAGCGGCAATGCGGCAAAGTGCTGATCATTGAAAAGGAGTCCCGCCCCGGAAGGATAACGGTCGTCTTTGTGGGGGAACAGCTCGGACTCTAACAAGATCAGCCAACAAATTGTTGACAGACGCGTCCTTCCGTGCTATGATGCATTCGCCACTACGAATTAGGTTTTATAAGATGAATGCGGCGGGCACCGATTGACGTCCCGGTAGCCGGACGTTATCCCTCGAGACCCTCGTGATACCCAAACATGGCAATCTGTATCAGATCGCCGCCGATCTGCGCGACAGAATACGACGGAGGACTACATGGCGTTTAGTGACTTACGCGATTTCCTTAAGCTCCTCGAAGCGGAGGGCGAGATAGTGCGCGTCCGCCGCGAGGTTGAGCCCGGCGATGAGGTCGCCTCGATCATCTGGGAGACCAATAGGCAAAAGGGTCCGGCTCTCCTCTTCGAAAAGGTTCGCGGCTCCGACTATCCCCTCGTCGCCAATGTGCACGGGGCTTACTCCCGCATCGCCCTGGCGCTGGGGCTGCCCAAAGGCAGCTCGGTGAAGGCTCTGCGCGACCACTACGCCGCGGTTCTAAGGAACAAGCGGGAGTGGCCGGAACCGGTGATGGTCAGTTCCGGACCCTGCAAGGAGGTGATCCTCAAGGGCGATGACATCGACCTCTTCAAGTTCCCAATCTTCCGCTGGCATCCCGGGGACGGAGGGCCCTACATCACCCTGAACGCCACGGTCAGCAAAGACCCGCAGTTCGGGCGCAACGTGGGCATCTACCGGGTCAACGTGTTTGACCGGAGGACCACTGGGATCATGGCCCTGATGATGCAGGACATTGGGATTCACCTGGCGCTGGCCAAGAAGCGCGGTGAACAGGCCATGCCGGTGGCCATCGTCTGCGGGGCCGACCCAACGGTATACCTGGCCGGGACGACGAAAATGGGGCACGTCGGGGACGACGAATTCGCCCTGGCCGGCGCGCTGGGCGGCGCTCCTGTCGAGCTCGTGAAGTGCGAGACGGTCGACGTGGACGTGCCGGCGACCTCCGAGCTAGTCATCGAGGGCAAGCTGTTCTGGAACGAGCCCACCAGGGAAGGTCCCTTTGGCGAGTGGATGGAGTACTACGAGGAAGAGATGATCACCCCCACCTTCCACGTGACCTGCGTAACCCACCGCCAAGACGCCATTTACCAGACCTGTTCTGTCGGCCACCAGTACGGGGAGAACGAGGTCATTCGCACCATCCCCCTGCAGGCGAACTTCTTCAACGAGCTCAAGGACCGTGTGATCGGCTTTCGAGACTGCTATATACCCCTGGAGGGTCGAGGCTACAAGGCCATCGTGCAGATACAGAAGAGGTATCCCGGCTGGGGACGGCAGGCGATCTACGCCGCTTTCGGAACCGGATACGGGACCGCCAGCGTGAACCAGGTGACGGTGGTGGACGAAGACATCGACATCTTCGACCCCCTGAGGATGGATTTTGCGGAGGCCACCCGAGTGGACCCCGAGCGAGACGTGGTGATACTGCCGGCTATGGGCGTCTATCCGCTGAACCCATCGGCCCGGGGCAGGCAGGAAGGGGAGGAAACCGGCCTGACGGAGTTCGCCCTCTGCTCGAAGATGGGTGTCGATGCGACCAAGAAGTTCGCTTCCGAGGGCCGCAAGACGGCCGAGCTAGTCCACCCACCCGATGAGATGTTGCAGCACGTCCGGAACAACTGGGAGCAGTACTTCAGTTAGGAGGCCAGAATAATGGACACCATCGAAAGCCTTCTCCCCTACGCACGGCACGTCGTCAAGATGCCTTCCGTCCGCCGGAGCCTGCCGGCGGGTTACGGGATCAAGCCCGGGGAGCGAGTCCTGCTGGCGGCGGACACTTACCAGGACAGACTGGTCATCGACACGATTGTCCAGGCAGTCAGGGAGGCGGGAGCAAAATGTGATCTGTTCGTCGGGGATTTCGGTCCGGACCGCGAGATGGAGGAAGTGGACGAGATAAAGGCGTTCATGGGCAACACCCCGTGGAACAAGTATCCGGACGAGCCCCCGCCCTGGACCAAGAAGATCGAGGCCTTCGCCGAATCCATGGGCTATGACCTGCTCATTCGGGGCATCGGTGGGCCTACCCGCACCGACACCTCCTACCGCTACGAGGGCATCCCCTGGGTCAGCCGGGAGATACTGGCCAGCCCGGCCCCGATCTTTCCCTTCGACGTCTGGGACCTGGCGCAATCCAAGGCCTGGGCCACCATTTGGAAGCACGGCCGGGGCGGGAAGGTGCGCGTCACGGACCCCGAAGGCACCGACTTCAGCTTCACCATGCAGACCCATCACTTCGATAATCCCAAGTACGGCTTTACGGCGGAGCCGTTCCACGGGCACCTGCACGGGCATCCACCTCCTCCTTACGACAATACCGAGGATACCGGAGGAGTAATCGCCGGCTGTCTCAACCACTGGGGGCGCCCCTACCCGCACATCAAGGTCTACGTCGAGCGCGGGCAGGTGATTAGGGTCGAGGGTGGCGGGAAGTACGGGGATATCTGGCGCCAGCTCATGGATATGACCAAGGACATCACTTATCCCGATTACCCGCGTCCGGGGCTCTTCTGGCTCTGGGAGACGGCCATCGCTACCAATCCCAAGTTCCGCCGGCCGCGCAACGTGCTCATGCGGTCGCGAGGAATGGTCTATGAGCGCATCCGCTCGGGGATCATTCACGTAGGGTTCGGCACGCGAATTCTGAGCAAGTCAGACGAATGGGCCGCCGAGAAAGGGGTCCCTTACGGGCACCTGCACGTTCACTGCCTGTTCCCCACCTACGAAGTGACCTCGTTGACCGGGGAGAAGTTCAAGATCATCGACCACGGTCGACTCACCGCGCTGGACGACCCGGAGGTGGTCGAGCTGGCCGCCAAGTACGGTGATCCCAAGGAGCTGCTCAAGGAAGACTGGATTCCGGCCATTCCCGGCATCAGCATCCCCGGCGACTACTGGAAGGAATACGCGCCCGACCCGGCCGGTTGGATCAAGCGGAGGGAAGAAGCGGGACTAGAGGTATAGATTATGGCAACAACCAACGTCGATCCTACCACCCTGGCGGTGTTGCAGGGCGCTTTCGTCAGCATCGCGCACGACATGAGCCGGCTCCTAATCCGGACCAGCCAGAACTTCATCACCGCCGAGCTGCGCGACCACCACACCGGCGTCTACGACGCACGGGGGCGCGTTCTGGCGTCGTCGCTGACGCTTCCCGCGCTGGCCGGAGCCGGAAGGCTTCAGGCGCAGCTGGCCGCCGAGAAGTTCAAGGACGATATCTACCCCGGCGATGAGTTCGTCATGAACTGCGCTTACACCGCCTACGGAACCCACCTGCCCGACTGGTCCTTCGTTCGCCCCGTCTTCTACCAGGACGAGCTGCTCTTCATGGCCTTTTCCAAGGCGCACCAGCTAGACACCAGCGGGGCGTATCCCGGGGGCTACTTCCCGCGGGCTTACGACATACACGCCGAGGGGCTGATGATCCCCTGCATCAAGTGGACCGAAAAGGGCGTGCCCAACCGAGGGGTACAGGAGCTGATTCTGAATAACGTCCGCTACAAGGACCGCCAACGACTGGACGTAGCGGCGATGTTCGCCTCGTTGAAGCTCTGCGAGGAACGGGTGATCAAGCTGCTCGACAAATACGGCAAAGAAACGGTGATGCAGGCTGTCGACGATATGATCGAGGTGATGTACCGTACGGTGAAGGGCGAGATCGGCCGCATGGCAGACGGTACGTTCTACGGCGAGGCAGCCTGCGACGACGATGGCTCCAAGGTAGACAAACCGGTCTGGGTCCGCTGCAAGATGATCAAGCAGGGCGAGAACCTGCATTTCGACCTGAGCGAAAGCGATCCCCAGTGCGACTTCGTGAATAGCCCATGGGCCAATACCCAG
>JAMDCE010000296.1 GCA_023489135.1 Chloroflexota bacterium | reverse complement strand
CCGCTTGCTGCATTGACTCATCATCTCCCACCTTCTCCAACCACCAGGGGATACAACTGCCCAGTGGCCGGTAAGATTCTCTGATGAGGCAACGAATCACGCAAAGTAAGGTTTTTGATGAGTCAATTCGCATACTTGACTTTCCACGATATAGGTGTTATATTTAAAGAGTCCCGATTAGTTGAGTACGGTGAACTTGCCGGACCCAAGGATACCGAACATTAAGTAGGCGGAACCCCAGGGGCGCAAGCCTTTAGGCAGAAGCCGAAAGATGCATAGGGCACCGCAAGCTGGCAAGGTACACAGAAAGGTTAGTCGGGGCGTAAGCCCCGAGTAGTTTGGTACGAGGCTCGCAGGCATCGCGGGGGCAACCCTGTGAAGTCCGGTTTCGGAGAAGTTACTCGGGGTTTGTATTTATGTCCGTGTTTCCTATTGCATTTCCTGCACCCTCTTCAGGTATAATTCCCCTGTACGCAAGATCGGAGGTCTCTCTCCTTTATGCCCTATGTCACCGACGCAGTACCTAGGTTAAGGTGGAAGGTGATAAGGTCGTGATTATGGTTGTGGGCAACTCCAATCGCGCCTCGATCATAGTAAAGACTCAACCCGACCATTGGCCGTTTCAGAGGCTGATTCCCAATTTCCGACCTCAGTAATAGGAAACCCGTTGCTCCGAGGTGGAGGAAGAAGAGGTGGATGTTTAGTGAGCAACCGAAAGATAACCGATGCGCTGCGCACCAAACTGGGCAGCCGCACCAAACGCGATTTGATTGAGCAGATGATCGCGCGCTCGCCACACGAGATCGCCACCCAGAAGGCGGTGGCCGCCCTTCAGGTTTACCCTCTCTCACTGCTCCTGCTCGCCTGCGACTATCCCACCAAGCTCTGGATACTGGACAGAGGGGAAAAGCCTTCATCCGCGGAGATCCTGGACGGCACCGTCCTGGGCAAGAAGTGGCACAGTAGCGGTATTTCAATCGACGAGTGCGAAGGAATAACCGACGTAGTGGGAAATTACGTTGCCATAGTGGTATCGTGGAAAACGCTACTCATTATGCGGCACGAGTTCGCCCACGCAGCCACTACTTTCTTCTCGCCGTCCACTCGGGACAGAATCTCGGCTCTTTACCGAGAAGCGCTGGGACGTGGTGATTTCACCGAGCCGCTGGCGAAGGAGAGCCTTGGAGAATACGCGGCCTGCGCCCTGAGCTACTACTTCTTCCCCGACCTCAAGGAGGAGCTACAAACCGTCGATCCCAACCTCTTCAACCTGGTCCATTCGGTTCTCGACGAGGCCGAGTTGCTCAGCCGCCTCATACAGGAAGGCAGCGTCTTGACTGAGAACTAGAGCACCACTCGACCACAAATGGCACAGTTCGTGCACGTTCTCACACGCAGGGCACCTATCAAGTGTTCTTCGGCAACTTGAGGAAAGTTGAGGAGGTAGTAGAAATGTTTGGTGGCTACGGAATGAATAGCAACCCGTATGCTTGCCCGACGTGCGGCTCTAGCTGTGGGATGGGCTACGGTCAAAACTGGGGCTTCACACCCGGATACGGATATGGCCCGGGGTACGGCTATGGGTCCTGGGGGCTCGGCGGATTGAGGACCTGGGGCGGGACCTACTCGCCGCAGTTCCTCTCGACTGGGGTTCCCACCGACGAGGAGATCGAAGAGATGGTCTACGACGCCATTGATTCCGATCCGCTCATCCCTTACGACGCCGACATCGATGTGGAGGTTTCTGCCGGCGAAGTCACGCTGGTTGGCACAGTTCCTAACAAACGGATCAAGCACGCCGCCGGCGACGACGTCTGGTGGGTTCCCGGCGTCACCGATGTGCACAACGGTCTGCAGGTTTCGGGTCGACGCAGGGCTCGAGGCGCTCCGCACGAAACAGAAACAACCGGCCAGGGTACGACGACTTCGCGCCAGACGCGAAAGACCAAGTAGAGCTTCGCTCCTTTAGGGCAGACAGGAACACTCTTGTCTGCCCATTTCTTTTTGACAGCGCATTACGCTTTTGCTATCATGGGGGAGATATTGTTCTTAGGTGAATTATCTATGCGCGTACAGTTGCGTGACGGGGAGACCTTTGAGAGCCTGCTGAAACGGTTCAGGAGCGGCGTGGCAAAGCACGGAATCATCAGTGACTTCAAACGCCACCAAACGTTTATGAGCAAAGCACAAAAGGCCCGCGCCAAGCTCAAGAAGGCCGAGCGGAAAAGGCTCAGCAGGGGGGGCTGAGGCCGGGAAGCCAGCCACTGACCCCTCCTGGTTAAGCTTCCACCTCAGGAACCTGCTTCAGAAGAAAGTCCGCAACGGCATCGGGATGACCGGTAACGACAAAAACCTCTTGACTAGCTCGCCCACTCCTGGCCCCCAACTTAAGTCCGCTAATCGTCCTGGTCTGAATCTTTAGCTTAACCCTGGAGATGGTGCTCTGCGTCACCTTTATTCGGCCCGGAATAACGGCGTCTACCTCTGCGTTCGCTGCTATTCTTTCGAGGACCGGAAGCAGCCCTTGAATGATGTTGTGTTCGCGCTTGACGCCCTTCGAGCGAAACTTCTTCCCCATCAGGCTTCATCGGTGGCCGGCCACTGAAATCTCGTTGATAACCTCTCTGACGCCCTCGACCCCGAGTGCCACATCGACGGCTCTACGCATCTCATCCTCTGACGTTGCGAAGCCGGAAAGGTACACGATCCCGTTTTCGGTCCTGAACCTGAACTGCGTCTCTGGAAGGTCCGGGTCTAGAAAGAAGGCGTCCTCCACCGCAGCGGTGATATCCTTGTCCGCTTTCCTCTCGGGAGGATAGCCTCCCGCCGGAGGTCCCGGACTGCCTATTCCAGCTTCCGGGGGCTCACGATAGTACACGGTCGACCTCCTGATAATGTCCCCAGTATTCTATCACATATCCAGCAACAACGATGCCATTGGGATAGTTCAACAAAGAATTGGCATATTTCTTGCACCCCTGTCAGGTGACAGCGGTAACTTAGAGAAAAGTTATTACGGGCGCCAGCAGGCCGTTGAGTAACCATCCTCACAGCAATTGCCAAGCGACCCCAACGCGAGTTAATTACGTAGTCGGTGGAGGGGACGCCGTGGATCAATACAGTCTCGACCCGAAACAGATAGAGAATCTGAAAGTAGCTGACGAAATACTGGTCCTGCCCAGCAAGGGCACAGTTGCCTACCCGTATATGCTCGTTCCTATGGTGATATCCGACGCTCGTTGGAAGGGTCTCGTAGACGACGCCGTGCTCAACCAACAATTGATAGGACTGGTGGCACAGCCACGACCGGACGAGGAGCTGACGACGGACAACTTCTTCGAAGTCGGCACGGCTGCTCAAGTCGTTAGGATCCTGAGGCTCCCCGACGACACCGTTCACGTGCTGTTGCAGGGCGTGGCTCGCATTGAGATTATCGAGTGGAGCCAAACCGAACCTTACTTCAAAGCCAGGATCATCGAGCTACCGGACCACGTCCAGCAAACTACCGAAGTTGAGGCCATGACACGGAACCTGCGGGACGTCTTCGAGAGAGTGGTCGCCCTCACGCCCAGCCTGCCCTCGGAGCTGGTCGTCACCGCCGCGAGCATTCAGAATCCGGGCAGATTGGCAGATTTCTTGGCTTCTTCCACGAATCTGACTCTGGAAGAAAAGCAGGAGCTCCTGGAAATACGAGACGTGTCCATCAGGCTTCACCGCCTGACGGCTCTGCTTAACCGCGAGTTGGAAGTCCTGGAGATCGGAAGCCGCATTCAGGCCTCTATTAAGGAGGAGGTAGAGAAAACACAGCGCGAATTCTACTTGCGAGAGCAGCTTAAGGCAATCCAGCGTGAGCTCGGCGGGATGGACGAGCGACAATCGGAAGTGAACGAGCTGCGGGCCAGAATCGACGAAGCAAAGCTGCCTCCCGAAGCCGAGAAGGAAGCCGAGCGCGAGACCGATCGTCTTGCCCGAATTCCCGCGGCTTCCCCCGAGTACGGTATGACGCGCACCTATCTGGACTGGCTGGCGACTTTGCCCTGGGCGAAGAGCACCCAAGACATGCTGGATATCTCTCGGGCAGCGGAAATCCTCGACGAGGATCATTACGACCTCGCAAAAGTCAAAGAGAGAATCCTGGAATACCTCGCCGTGCGGAAGCTCAAGGAGGCGATGAAAGGCCCAATCCTTTGCTTTGTTGGCCCACCTGGAGTGGGCAAGACCTCGCTGGGGCAATCGATAGCCCGCGCCTTGGGACGCCACTTCATCAGGATTTCGTTAGGAGGAGTGCGCGACGAAGCCGAAATCAGGGGTCACAGGCGCACCTACGTCGGCGCTCTGCCGGGAAGGATCATTCAAGGGATCCGCAGGGCCGAAACAAACAATCCGGTGTTCATGCTGGACGAAATAGACAAGCTGAGCGTGGGATTTCAAGGCGACCCCGCTGCCGCCCTGTTGGAGGTGCTGGACCCGGCGCAGAACTCCACTTTCGTCGACAACTATCTGGGCGTTCCCTTCGACCTATCGCGCGTGATGTTCATCGCCACGGCCAACGTCCTCGATACCGTGCCGCCCGCCCTGCGCGACCGTATGGAGGTGCTGACACTGCCGGGCTACACCGAAACGGAGAAGCTCGAAATAGCCAAGCGCTTTCTGGTACCCAAACAGTTGAACGAGAATGGATTATCGGAAGAAATCTTGCAGATGAGCGATCAGGCTCTGATGGCCATAATCCGATCGTACACGCGCGAGGCCGGCGTGCGCAATTTGGAGAGAGAGATCGCCTCAATATGCCGCAAAGTAGCTAAAAAGGTCGCCGAAGATCCAAATGTCAGGGTAAAGTTAGATCCCGACGATGTTAGCGATTACCTCGGCCCCAGGAGATTTCGCTTCGAGGTCATCGAAAAGGACGACGAGGTTGGAGTTGCCACGGGCTTGGCATGGACACCAAGCGGAGGGGATGTCCTCTTCGTCGAGGTTTCCGTTGTTCCCGGCAAAGGCGGGCTAACTCTGACCGGGCTACTCGGTGATGTGATGCAGGAATCCGCTAAGGCCGCTCTCACCTACGCTCGCTCCCGAGCCTCGGCGCTGGGGATTCGCGAAGATTTCTACCAGAAATACGACATCCACATTCACGTTCCGGCGGGCGCTATTCCCAAGGATGGACCGTCCGCGGGCGTGACCATGGCCACAGCCCTCGTCTCGGCGCTGAGCAAACACCCGGTCAAGAAGGAGGTAGCCATGACCGGGGAGATTACCCTCCGAGGAAAGGTTCTCCCCGTGGGTGGGATTAAGGAAAAGGTTCTCGCGGCGCACCGCGCGGGGGTCGATACGGTGGTCCTCCCCAGGGAAAACGACCGAGACCTGGAAGATATTCCAAGTCAGGTCAAACAAGAGCTACGCTTCGTGCTCGTGGAGAATATCGACGAGGTGCTCAACGAGGCGCTCTCAACACAGAGGCGAGAGGAGAAGGTCAAGATTCACCTGCCTTCAACCGTTTGAAGAAGTAGACGTATCCCTCGCCGGGCTGATAGAAGGCCGAAACCAGCTCCCAACCAGCTTCGCCAAACTCCCTCGATAGCGTCCGAGAGACCTGGTCATCCATCACCGCGCCCTCGGTGCCCCAGATGGTTATCCTCTTGTACTCCCATTTGGCAGAACCCATGGGCGACCTCCCGAGAGCCATTCTAGCAAACGTCGCCCCGCGACACAAGGGAGGGACATGGGGTGCGCCGGCAAGCCTGCGCACCCCAAGAATTCCGCTTGCAACTCACTCGCTGCGGTGCTATAATGGGGGCGCCTGCTTGGATGGCCCTTGGGTGACGTTGCTGACTCCGGGGGTTGGTGAACAATGCCTGAAGGGGTCACTTTCAAAAGCGACGGGTTCAACATAGCCGGTCTGCTATACCTTCCCCGAGATGGCGGCTTTGGCTCGCCGTATCCGTGTGTCATTCTGTGCCACGGAATCGCCGGCAGGAAAGAGGGCCAGGCGCCCATCGCCGAGATGCTTCGCGGCGATGGATTTGCCTGCCTCTCCTTTGATTTCCGAGGCCACGGACAGAGTGAAGGACAGCTGGACCCCAGCACCCCCCACGACATCACCGCCGCCGTCAAGTACCTGGAAGGCAGAAAAGAGATAGATGCCAACCGACTGGCCATACGAGGGTTCAGTATGGGAGGCTTTTTTGCTTTGTATGTCGCGGCGGGGCTGCAGCAGATAAAGGCTATCGTTTCGGTGGCGCCGGGAACCGAGAGCGCTCACCTGGCGATCGTTACCAGCAAGAGATTCCTTCGGTATATCGAAGAAGCAAGCGGCCGCGTCCGACTGGCGGTCGAGGACATGGTCAGCTTTCTGCGAAAGGTAAGCATTTGCGCCGAGGTGGCGCGCATAAGTCCTCGAAGCCTTCTCATAATTCATTCCAAGGAAGACGAGATGCTCCCGTGGCATTCCTCTGAAGAGATATTCTTCGCCGCCAAGGAACCCAGCAGGTTCCTCCTGCTCAACGGCGGGGAACACTCCGCGACAGAGAACAGCAACGAGGTCCATCGCCTGGTATTGGCCTGGCTCAAGGAACAGCTAGCTCCCTGCGGGACCTAAGCGATGAGCTAGGCGCCGCCTATCGGCCCCGCCGGCACAGGCAATTCAAACGTAAACCTGCTTCCCTTGCCCACCTCGCTTTCGGCCCAAACCTTGCCGCCGTGGGCCTCGACCAGGTGTTTGACGATGGCCAGGCCGATGCCCGAGCCGCCGCTTGATCGGGCGCGAGATTTGTCCGGACGATAGAAGCGATCGAAGACGAACGGCAATTCATCGCGGGAAATGCCGGTGCCGGTATCCATCACCGAGACCTCGAGTGAATTGCCGATTCCATCGCTTCGGCGGCTCTTCTCATCCGAGGCGCAAACGGCCACAGTCACGTTACCCCCTTGGCCCGTATGGCGCAGGGCATTGCTGAGAAGATTCTCGATCACCTGGGAGATGCGCTGCGAATCGATCTCGATCAAGGGCAACCCTTCGACGGTCTTCACGTCCAGGCAGACCGCCTTTTCTTGGGCATCGTGGTGATGCCGGCCCACTACCTTGCGAGCCAGATCCGAAAGATCGGTGGGAGCCTTTTGCAGCTTCAGTTGTCCCGCCTCGGCTAAGGACAACTCACGCAGGTCGGCAATCAGCCGCGCCAAGACCAGCGTCTCTTCGTGAATCGAGGCAACGTGATCCTGGTTGGTTTCGATCACCCCATCGAGCATTGCCTCAAGGTTCCCCTGGATTACCGCCAAGGGAGTTCGGAGCTCGTGGGCGATGTCGGCAACCATATTCCGGCGGAGCTGCTCGTTGCGCGCCAGGCTCTCCGCCATCGAATTGAAGGCAACGGCCAGCTGACCTATTTCGTCCGAAGAGCGCGGGTCGACCCTTTGCGAGAGGTCCCCACCGGCGATGCGCTTCGCGGCCAGCGTGAGATTGCGCAGCGGGAGGGTGATCTGGCGAGCCACCATCACACTGATCAGCAGGGCAACGACCACCGCGGACAATCCCCCGATCCAAACCGAGTTGTTGACGCCTGTCAGAAAATCGCGCTCAGGCTGCCCCCCCATCATTCGACTCATCATCTGCGGGTCATTCATCATGTTCCCCATCGCTCCGCGCCACTGCCCGTCGGCACTCCGAGCAGCATCCGCTCGCACATGCAGATAAGACTCGAAGTTGCTGGCCGTTGCCCGATTGGCCAGGACTGCCACCAGTACGATGCCCACCAGAGCCACTACGACGAAAGCAAAGATTAGTTTGGTGGATAGACTACGCATTGAACTTATCCTGGAACTTATAGCCAACTCCAAAGACGGTCACGATGTAGCGGGGCGTCTGAGGGTTGTCTTCGATCTTCTGGCGCAGATTCTTAATGTGGGCGTCGATGGTCCGCTCGTAGCCCTCGAAAGCATCCCCCTGGACACGGTCCAGAAGCTGCAGCCTGGTGTGCACCCGGCCTGGATTCTCCGCCAGCGCCTGAAGCAGCTTGAATTCGGTCGGGGTCAGGTCCAGGATCTGTCCACCCTTGCGGACCTCGAACCTGGCGGTGTCGATTACCAGATCGCCAACCGAGATAGTGCCATCAGCTACCACCGCGCCACCGGTCCGGCGAAGAACGGCGCGCACGCGCGCCACCAACTCCCGCGGACTGAACGGCTTGGTGACGTAGTCGTCGGCGCCCAATTCCAATCCAACCAACTTGTCGGTATCTTCGTCTCGCGCGGACAGCATTATGATCGGGATCTGAGACTCCCGACGAATAGACCGACAAACGTCCAGCCCGTCGATCAACGGCAGACTGAGGTCCAGAATCACCAACGAAGGCCTTTCTCGGTGAAAGGCATCCAGGGCGCTCTGGCCATCGCCGGCGACGATCACCTCGAATCCACCTTTCTCCAGATATAGCTTCACCACTTCCACGATCTTAGCTTCGTCGTCGACGACGAGAATTTTCTTAGTCATCATCCCCACCCAGTTGCAACAACTGAGCTAATTGTACCATATTGGCCCCATAGTGGGGGCGAGCGGGCAGAGATTTACTTGAAGCAGTTTGCCGACTATGATACAATTGAGCGCAAGTTTGCCTATTCAACGCGGCATCCTGGTTGGCGACGACGCTCTAGCTCCTGGGCAATTTCCGGCGCTGAACTGGCAGCAACGTTATGGCTAGGGGACCGCATCGAGCGGTCCTTTGAATGTGAAGGGCTGAGGCCGGGGATTTGCATGAAGCGGGGTTTGCACCGTATGACCTAACGGTTCGACTGCAGAAACGGAATGCAAAAGAGATTTTGCTTCCCGGGCGGCAAGACCTAGTGGTGCGCTATCGTCCACGGAAGGACTCGACCAAGAGATCGACCGTGACAATCGCCTAGATGCAGCCGCAATTTCGTGATGAGGTTCGGTAGCATGTGGGAAGTTCCACAGGAAGTGTGGCTCACCAGCGGGGTTGGTGAGGGAAGCACAAGGCTCAACGCCTTCGACAAGGCCCTGTTTTGCGCCGGTATTGGCAACCTCAATCTGATGAAGGTTACCAGTATTTTGCCAGCTGGAGCGAAGGTCGTAGACCTTCGTCAAAATGGAAAGCAAGTAGATATCCCCTTCGGATGTCTCGTCCCCACCGTTTACACCACAATCGCCAGCGATTGTCCCGGGCAAAGAATCGCCTGCGGACTGGTGGTGGCCGTTCCGGAGGACCGAAGCTTGAACGGAGTAATCTTCGAGGTAAGTCTGCTTGGGGATGCTCGCGAAGCAGAGCGAATCCTGGATGGCATGGCCGAGGAAGCGGCCGCGCTTCGCCAGATGAGGGGATTCAAGATGATTAAGGCGGTCTCGGAGCTCACGGTGGAGACGGGGACCGGATGCGTGGTGTCGGCCGCCTTGATGATCCCGCGCAGCCTGCAACGAAAAGCCGACTTCGAGGCCATCTGTGGCCCCAGATAACCAACGGGGTGGGGAGGAAGTGAATGCACAGGTACCTGCGAGTTCCGGTAGAGACGCCCAAGATTCCCTCTGAACCGGCAACCGTCTCTTCCGTTCTGCATTCGATCTCGGGAACCGCCTACCAGGGCAAGAACCTAGGGCAAGCAGTCCGAATTTGGAGGGCTATGCTCGAATCGAATACGACTATCATCCTTGGATTGGCCGGCGCCATGGTCCCTGCCGGCCAGAGAGAGCTGCTGGTCTACCTCGTCGAGAACAGGTTGGTGGACTGCATCGTCTCCACGGGGGCCAACCTGTTCCACGACTGCCACGAATCCCTGGGACGATTCCACTATCAAGGCCACCATATGGTCGACGACGTGCAGCTCCAGGAAGCCGGCGTGGACCGCATCTACGACGTCTTCGCCAGCGAGCAGGAGTTCCGACAAACCGACTCCGCCATCGCCGAGTTTGCGCGAGATTTGCCCGACCGACCGTTTACCACCAGGGAGTTTATGCACCTGCTGGGGCTCTCGCTAGGCCAGAAAGCCCAGCGCCCCGGGATGGTCACGTCGTCGGCCCGGAACAACGTTCCCGTTTACTGCCCGGCGATCGGCGACAGCAGCATCGGCATTGCGCTGGGGCAGGCCCGCATCGAGTTCGGGAAGGTGGTCATGTTCGACGTGATCAAGGATGCGATCGAGCTGGCACAGATCGTGGACGCCTCCCCCCAAACCGGCGTGATATACATAGGGGGAGGCACTCCCAAGAACTACATCCAACAGGCCACCATCTTCCAGCCCGGACAGGCATCGGGGCACAAGTTCGCTATCCAGGTAACAACCGATGCGCCTCATTGGGGTGGATTGAGCGGATGTACCTTCGAGGAAGCTCAGTCGTGGGGCAAGATAGTGCCGCAGGCGGAGAAGGTAAGCATCCACTGCGACGCGACGATAGCTTTCCCGCTGCTGGTTCACGCGGTGGCGGAAGAGGCGTCCGACCTGGTCAAGAATCGGCACCGGCCCGCCTTTGAATGGACCGAGAGCAACGTGGTTGTGTCGTAGTGTGCTCCTTCGAATCCGTCCAATCGCGAGCCTGCTACATACCCCACAACTATCTGGGCCTCGACGAGAGCCTTTCGACACGGGAGAGCTCGCAAGTTCTGGTAGTTCAACTCCCTCTGGAAGCAACCACCACCTATCGAGCCGGGACGAAAGAAGGTCCGGCCGCCATTATTCGGGCCTCGCGCAACGTCGAGCTTTACGATGATGAGCTCGACCTCGAGCCCTACTTGGTCGGCATTCACACGCTGCCCGAGGTCGATCTGCCGCTGCACGACCTGCGCACCACGCACGCCGAAATCGAAGCCATTGTCGGGGCGATAGCATCGGAGCAGAGGTTCCCGGTGATCCTGGGAGGAGAGCACTCGGTGTCCGTGGGAGCGGTCAGGGCTTTCCGGCAGTTCTTCCCCGATCTGAGCGTGCTGCAGATGGACGCCCACGCCGACCTACGCGATTCGTACAGCGGAACGCCTTTCAGCCACGCCTGCGCTGCCCGTCGAATAATCGAGTCCTGTCCTCTAGTTCAGGTGGGAGTTCGCAGCTACAGTCGCGAAGAAGCCGACTTCTTGGCCGCGGGACAGAAGGATCGCCTGTGGTCGATGGAGCGCATTCGGACCTCGCTCAACTGGGCGGAACAGATCGTTTCCGCGCTGAGCCAGAACGTGTACGTGACGATGGATCTGGATGTCCTCGATCCATCGGAAATGCCCTCGGTCGGGACACCCGAGCCCGGGGGATTGCATTGGCGAGAAGTGCTCGGCGTGCTACGCAAAGTGGCGTCGAGCAGGAACGTGGTGGGGATAGACCTGGTCGAATTGTGTCCGATGCCCGAGAACATCGCCCCGGATTTTCTCGCCGCGAAGCTCGCCTACAAAGCCATCGCCTATAAGTTCGAGAGAAGTCTTCGCGCAAAGAGGGGTGGGCACTCAATTGAAGTTCAATGATGCGTCGGTCCGGGTGCGCTACTCCGAAACCGACGCTATGGGGTTCGTCTACCATACAAACTATCTGGTCTGGTTCGAGGTGGGTCGAGCGGAGTATATGCG
>JAMDCE010000645.1 GCA_023489135.1 Chloroflexota bacterium | reverse complement strand
GTGAGTCCTATGGCATCATTAGTTTGCCCTCGTGGAATGGTCATAAGTTCCTCCTGACAGAGTGGTATCTTCAGGAGAACTATCCCCCGCGAGGTCTTCTTTTGTCAACCGATGAATGCCGACCGATCAACCGTTAACGGAGTACTGAGTCTAGTAGTGTTCTCACGAACTTGCAGTCAAGTAATGGTCTCACTTCGAGACAATCTTCTCAAATGGTGCCGAGCGGGAAAAGTAATAAGATCAAGCTAATGTCGTCTGACTAATGAGTTCAGGCTTCAGGATTTCATCCTGAAAGACGACCGAGTTCCGCGCTCGCTATTGCCTCAAACAGCTGACAGTGCTATTCTATTTGCATCAGACCGCCAATATCTAGGCAGCGATTCTAGCGAATGTCGTCGATACTCCGAAAGTAATTACAGGCCTCACATGAACGATGGGATGAGACATACGCGTGATGAGGACCTCGAGGAACAGGTCCGCCGTGCGCTACCCGACCTCGGGGAGATACAGTTGCGAGACCTGGCAGGCGTGATTGAGCGTCTGGTCACGGCAATGCAGCCCGATCTTATCTATCTCTTCGGATCATACGCGAGGGGCACGGCAGGCTTTGACAGTGATGTCGACTTACTAGTCGTCGTACCGGAGTCTGATCTACCACCGCATCGACGTGACCAACTCGCCTATCGAGCCGTCGGTGGACACATTCTGCCGATTGACATCCTGGTCGTTACTCGCCGGGAGTTCGAGCGACAACGACAAAGCGTGTCTTCGTTACCGGCCACGGTGCTCCGCGAAGGACGAGTGCTGTATGCGGCCTGAAGTCTCGGCAGACGTTCAGGACTGGTTGCGTCGCTCCAGCCGCGACATCCTTGCAGCCAGGCGGGTCCTGCAATAGCCGGACCCACTTGCTGATGTAGCGGTTTTCCACGCACAACAAGCGGCAGAAAAAGCGCTCAAGGCGTTTCTGACCGCCCAAGGGGAAGTCTTCGCGAAAACGCATGATCTCGGTCTTCTGGTTCGACAGTGCCAAACTTCTGAGCCGGAATTCGCGCGTTTTATCCCAGCCGCCGATGTTTTGACACCGTACGCTGTGCGCTTTCGCTACCCTGGCGGCCCTGTGGAGCCCGACCTAGCCGAAGCGCAGCAGGCTATTCAACTTGCCGCCGAGATAGTTGCGTTCGTAGAAGAGATGGTTGCCGGGCAGGCGGGACCCTAACGTGGGTGATGGCGAAAAATTGCCGCGACGTCCAGCCACATTCATCGTTCAGAATCGTCTATGAGGGGCTTGTGGGGGTCAGACTTTAGGACAGCGAGTGGACTGTAGCATTCTTGACAACGAATTGAGGTTATCCACCCAATGCGCCCCGCGAAGGCTTTGACCCGATTCGTGCACCGCAAGTGAAGACACTATCTCGAACCGAATCCTTCTCGCAATGAACCTTGGTTTTCGCTAATATAGCGCGCATGCGGCCCGTCATCTGATCTCCTGACCCCTTTCACGCAGCGCGAAAAGACAACGTATCGCAACAGGTCCGGGGACCTGCGCACCCTGGTAGTTCCCGCGATTTACGCATCCTGAGCCGACCCTCAGGCTGCTGGTTATTGACGTTGGCCGAAGTACCCCTTGGGCAGTTGCTCGGTTACGGAGCACTTTTTGCGAATGCGCCCCAATAGCACCGAGCGTTCTGGGAAATCGGCTTTGGCTAGCACCCTTAGCAGCCGCCCAGAGGTCGGCTGGGGCTTCCGATCCCAGAAGCCCATTGGCGCCGGCGGCAGGACGGCAGCCAGATAGGACAGAATCGACCCCGCCAACAGCGCCAGTTCGGGCAAGCGCTGTCTCGTCTCAGGCGCGTGCACGAATTGACGATGGGCTCCGATCATCTGCTTGGCTGCCAATGCCACCTGCTCCACCGGCCAGCGGTCCAGGTACAGTGCGTGGGCCTCCGGCCCCAAAACACTCAACGGTGTGGCCAGCAACATCGGCTCCTCGTAGCGCGGATCATAGATGGCCACGACGTGGAAGCTCGGGCTGTTGGGCATCGCCTCGGGCAGGACGAGATCGTCCCACCACTCGGCTCCCAGCATAGCCTCCCCTTCCTGCCAACTCTCAACCCGATCAGGGGGTGTGGCAGGCAGGAGCTTGCCATTGCGCGTGCGCGCTAGGGGCCGTACCACGTCCCCACGCTTGCGTCGTCGACTCATCCCTTTGTACTCTGGCAAGATCGCTCTCCGAGCCGTGAAGTTTTTGAGCAGACGCACGACATATCGTGTGCAACCTTCCGCCGTGGGGGAAAGGAGGCAAGAAGAGGGCCAAAACCTTGCGGTGAGAACCGAAAATAGTGTAAAATTGTGCCTGTTGAGGCCAAAAACGACTCGCCCACGTAGCTCAGTAGGTAGAGCACATTCTTGGTAAGAATGAGGTCACCAGTTCGATCCTGGTCGTGGGCTCCAGTCAGGCAACCGGACTTGAAACACCGATACTAGAGCCGAAGTGGCGGAACCGGCAGACGCGCTACGTTCAGGGCGTAGTGGGCAATAGCCCGTGGGAGTTCAAATCTCCCCTTCGGCACCGCACCATTCCCAGGTATTCTGGCGCATTCGTCTAGCGGCCTAGGACACCGCCCTCTCAAGGCGGAGATCACGGGTTCGAATCCCGTATGCGCTACCAAAGACTCCCGTGAGCCTCTTCCCGGTGTGAGACTTTATGCCGCCTGCGCCACGTTCCACCGCTCCCTGATGCCGTCTCGAATCTTCTCGTAGCTGCGGTGGTTCTCGATCGCTTCTCTGATGGCCGGAGAGAACTCGTCTCTGTAAAAGTCCTCGCCCATGCGGCGAACGATTAGCTTATCGAACACCTCGCCCGTTTGTGGCTCGCCACCGAATTCGAGGTATTTGGCCCCTTTCTTGATCAGGTCCGTGCCTTCGCCCAGCTTCTCCATCATCGAGGCTTTACCTTCTGCGGTCTGGGCAAACTTTCTGGCGGCAATAACCTTGGCCAGCCAGACGGCGTACCCCTTGGCCCGGTCGGCGTCCATTCCGCGCTGCTCGTTCTTGATCCGGTTGTACTCGGCAAATACGTCGAATCTTCGTATCGGTTTCCTGGGCTTCATCTACCTACCCTGCCCTTCCCGCGCTCCGCCTCGGGGAGCGGCCACCGGCTACGCATGGCCAGCTGCCCGGCGAGGCAACGCGAAAGTAGGCATCGAATCAAACCGCGATGCCGTAGTGACTGCAAGATTCACGCCTGTGTCAATTGACGTTGACCAGAAGGGCAGGAATATAGGAGTGATAGGGCATGGGCGTTGGCGTGAGCCCCTGATTGGGCTCAGGGGTCGCCGTTGCACTCGGGGTAGACGTGGCAGGCGGCACCCATGTGCCCGTCGGCGTGGGAGTTGGCGTGCGGGTGGCTGTAGGCGTCGACGTACGGGTGGGAGTTGGCGTCCGGGTGGCCGTAGCCGTCGGCGTTCGCGTAACAGTGGGCGTATTCGTAGGCGTAGTGTAGTCGTAACCGACGACGTCGGCCGTGAACGGTTGATCGGACTGAAGCGTCATGGACCCGGTGAACGGACTTGGCACGCCGGCAATATCGCCGAAGCGGTATTGAACGGTAGTGCTGGCGGGCACGGTGGTGTAATAATCGTAGTAAAATGAGTTGGTGTTGGTGATGATGTGGTGGACGACGATATCAGTGGGGTTGGGATTGGTGACGCTGTAGACGGTCATTGCGCCCGGCCCCGGAGTGGGAGCTGCCAGGATGGATGCCGCGCTGGCCGACCAGTCGAACCTGACTGCCAGCATCGCCAAGACCAAGACCGCGCCGGCGATAGACGCTATGGCGGTCCTTCCAGTGCTTCCCAAATCCACCCTCCCGGCCACGCACAAGTAAGGCGGTGTTATCGTCGCAGGTCTTCACCGTACATACATTATGGTCAAGCCGTTGGCACGGGGCAATCCCCCATTGGTACCAGAGAAGCTGGTACCAATACGCACCTCACCCTGCTGGGAGGCGCGAGTGCCCCGCCCAATGTGCGCAAAAAGGTTGACTGCGTACCTGGGAGAGAGCTACAATGTGGACCGGGCAACATCTTTTCCTCGGAAAAACCAACGAAACAAGAAGGCGAGGGTTCTGGAAATGGAGATTCAGCGTTATCAAGCCGACGTACTCATCGTGGGGGGCGGTCTGGCGGGGTTGAACGCGGCCATCGGCGCGGCCGAGAACGGTGCCCGCGTGGCCGTGATGGACAAAGCCACCGTCGAGCGCAGCGGAGACATCGCGGGTGGGGTCGACCATTTTTTGGCCTTCTTGGAAGAAGGTGAGGAGTGGGACACGCGAGAAGCGTTTCTGGAATACGTGGGACGGGTGGCCAAGGGCGCGGTCAATCTCGAGGTGCAGGATGCGGTATTCTGCCGTGAGGTGCGGCCGGCCATCGAGCGAATGGCGCGGATTGGCAACCCACTAACGCAGGCGGACGGCTCGTTCTATCGCACGCAGTCCATGGGAGCGCCGGGTCCCTACTGGATCAACTTCAACGGCAAGCACCTCAAGCCGAAGCTGGGCAAGGAGGTCCGCCGCCTGGGATGCCGGGTCCTGGACCGGGTGCCGGTGACGAGCCTGCTGGTGAGCGACGGCCAGGTGGTGGGAGCCGCCGGTTTCCACATCCGCAAAGGCACTTTCGTGGTGGTTGAGAGCAAAGCCACCGTCCTGTCCACCGGCAACACCAACCGCCTGTTTGAAACACCCACGGGGATGCCCTTCAACACATGGCTGTGTCCGGCGGACACCGGCACGGCGCCGGCCGTGGCCTTCAAAGCGGGCGCTGCCCTCGCCAACATGGAGTACGTGCGAATGACGGTGGTGCCCAAGGGGTTCAGCTCACCGGGGTTGAACGCCTTCACCGGAATGGGCTGCCACTTCGTGAATGCCGCGGGCGAGGAGTTTATGAGCCGCTACCACCCGTTGGGCAACAAGGCGCCGCGCTACAAGCTGGCGGAAGGGGTGATGAGCGAGATTCGAGCCGGGCGCGGCCCGGTTTACCTCGACTGCCGGCACCTGTCCGAGGGCGAGCTGACCCACCTGAAGAAGACATTGGGTTATGATAAAGAAACGCTCCCCGACTTCATCAAGCAGCGTGGAGTGGACCTGGTCGACGGATTGCTGGAGATCATGGTTTCCGAGGGTATGCAGGCCGGACCGGGAGAGGTTTGCGGCAGCGGGGTCATGATCGACGAGCGCTGCGCCGCCAGCGTTCCGGGCCTTTACGCCGCCGGGGATTGCGCCGACCAGACGCGCTGCGTCCACGCCAGCATCACGGGCGGCTACGTGGCCGGCCGAGAAGCGGCCCGCTACGCGCGCAGCCTTTCCGCGGCACCCGTAGCCTCGGAAAACGTGATCGCAGCCGAGAGAGAGAGGGTATTCGCCCCCCTGAATAGAAAAGACGGCGTATCGCATCGCGAGTTCGAGGACATCATCCGCCGGATCACCACCGAGCACATCGGGGCGGTCCGCACCGAGCTTGGCCTGGAGATCGGCCTATCCAAGCTGGGCAAGCTGGACGGCATAGTCGACCGGCTGTCGGCGGAGAACCTGCACGAGCTCATGCGAATCCACGAGGCCCAGGAGCTCCTGGCGGTGGGGAAGATAATGGCTCACGCGGCCCGGTACCGGAAGGAAACGCGCTTCGGCGTCTTCCACAACCGAGTCGACCACCCTCGGACCGACGACGAAAACTGGCTGGGCCAGGTAGTGGTGCGGCAGGAGAACGGGCAGATAAACACATCCTTCAGACCCTTGTCCTACGAGATACCGCCGAGGCAGGCGTAGCTTCGGCCATTTGCTTAACACGAGCCCGGCCCTGCCGACGTTTTTCGCCAAAATCTGGCTGCCGCCGAAGCCAATAAGCGTTGCGCGGCCGCCTGGCCTCCGCCGGGATGGTGGGCGAGCCGGCGCACCGGAGCGCGCTACAGGTAGCCAAACCAAATCGAAAACCACCGCGGGGGTCCGGGCAGTTGTCGAGATACAAGCGTGGTCTCCATCGCGGAGGCGCATTTGATACAAAGATAGAAGGAGATGGAAACAGTAGCCGTGGCGCGCCCTGATGCTCCCCTGCTTTTCCCATCGCAGGGGAGCACATTGGCTTGCAAGCGTCCTTGAAATCCCGCAATCGGCTGGTGTATACTCTCTTAGAGAAGCGATAAGCCCCTGTAGCTCAGAGGATAGAGCAGCGGTTTCCTAAACCGTTTGTCGGGTGTTCGACTCACCCCAGGGGTACCAAGAACAGCCCGAGATATCGGGCTTTTTTTCATTTCTGCTGACCTTCGACTCGGTGAATCTGACCTGAGATCCGTGCATAACTGTAGCCGAGCTTAGTATCCACTGCTAGCTATTATGCTGAAATCCTTGCTTAGCTTGGCTCAAGACAGTTGGGAGACGCATACCAGTGCAGGGCTGCGCAAGGACCGTGGGCTACAAATCGGCCTGAAACAAGGCATTGGCGAGATGTGCCTGATCGACACTTCGCTGAAATGACAGTTTGCGATCTACGGTTGTAGTATTAAGAGCAGCCGGATTATTCTGCAACTATCGATACGCCGTAGCGAGGCAATCGCGCTTGACGGCCCTCCTTTATCCAGGTTATATCTGGTTGACAAGTTTCATTGCCATCCTCGGCGGGGCGACTGAAGCACGGCGGCTGGCTGACCGCAAGGCAGTGACTGATGTGGTAACAACGAGCGACTCACAGACACCTATCAAAGCCGTCGCGAGCATGCTAAAATGCAACTGCGTGAGGCGGCCTTCATTTCGCAAGTCAGCTACGCCAGCAATGAAAGTCGGGTAAGCGTCCGTAGGGATGGGGGGAATAGCATTGATACGGGAGTTAGCATCGTCGCGACGAGCTCGCATCGTGTGGTTCACTGTCCTCGTCACGGTGATTGTCGTCGCCGAGTGGCGATTCGTTCCGGTGGCGCGGGACATCGTCACCTACGCGCAGACCTACGCCGATGGTCACGTCCGCGCCTACGGTTGGAGCCAAAGCCAATACGTTGCTTTCGTGGCTAAGAGCTATGTGCTCAACTTCGGCTTTCTGCTGGCCTTGGCGCTGATCCCAATGATACTGTTTGGGATATCTGTCAAAAAACGTGGATAGGTGCGATACATATCTGTGTACTGAAATGTCGGCAGCGCAAAGTGGAAAGCGCTGCCTTTGCCCGATTAGCCTGCAACCCAGACGGGCCTCCCTCCAAGTGGCGGTACAGTCTAGGGGTCGGGATAGCTGACCTTCAACCAGCAGGCTTGCTAGAGTGGTAATCTATGGAAGACAATTGGACGGACATTCCTGAAGGACCGGCCTACATCATCAAGCCGATCGCGTCCTGGACGCGACCTACCGATGACGTGTTCCAGCTTTTCCAGGTGGTCGAGTACGCGAGCGCTCTGAGCGCCGATAACGCTACGACTATCCTGGAGGAACTGGTTCACTACGCCGCGCATCTCGATCTCGCGACCAACCCCATCCACAGCGACCTTGTTGGCACGGTGCTCGGCCACGAGCTCTTCGAACGTGGAGTAGATTCCTTCAAGACGCCCAAGCGTGATAGCAGCCTGCTTGTGATAGACCTGGTGCGGCGCTCGATACACGTACACCGAAATGCGATCTGGCCAACCCCTTACCTCATTGAAGCCCTGGAACGCCTTGGTTTCGATGCTTCCCTAACTCAAGGCCAGTGGAGACGTGCCCCTTATCAAAATCTCTGGCGAACGGGGAAGCTACTCGGAGTCTTTCCGAGGAACCCTCTGGCGGTGGTGGAGCGAGAGCAAGAGCCGATAGAACCATACTGGACCAACCCACGCTACTGCCGAGACGTCGTTATTCCCTACCCGATATGGCCGCCCAAACGGGCCACGCCAGAGCTGCTAAGAAAGATCGCGAAATGGACGCCGCAGAGCGAGACCGCCTCTCGATACGAGTTGGCCCTTGGGAAACTTAGCCCCACGAGCGATGCCCACAGGCTTGGTCAATACTTGTGCAGTCACGAGGTCGGTGAACTGGCGGACTGGTTTGAAGCCTTTGCCCCGCTCTGCTACAGCGACGAAGACGACCGAAAGAATGTGTTGAGCACAGTGCTTGAGTTGGAGTCACAATCACCGGATGGGGAGACCCTGGCTGGCGCTCTGGTTAAGCTGGCGGCCAAGATGCGGCGGCTGGATTACCCGATGCCCAGGGAGGAGCGACACGAAAGTCATTGATGACCTTGGGCAAGATCGCGGGATCGTGAAGATCGTAGAAAACATTCGACAATTGCTTGGATGAGAACACAGAATGAACTTCGAGGCGCTGGTCGAGGCAATCGCGGAAATCCACCGGCATACGCATCGTGCCGCCACCAAGGCAGTCAATGTCGCATTGCCTTGCCGCAACTGGCTGATCGGCGCTTTCATCCACGAATACGAACTTGAAGGTCAGGACCGCGCTGACTACGGCGCCCGTCTGTTTGAGCAACTCGAAAAACGCCTGGGCGAACTCGCTGTTCCCAACTGCAACCGCAGCCGGCTCTACCGCTACCGCGACTTCTACCGGCTGTATCCGCACATACGGATGGCGCTGCCTGACTTCTATTCTGCACTGCTGCCCGCTGAGATCGGCCAACCGGAGGGAAAAGTGGCTACGCTGTCGCCACAATCGGCGGCGGATAGTGGCAACAATGTCGCCACTATCCGCCGATCTCATCCTGGAGCGACTCTCCTACAGCCACATTGAGCTGCTGCTCGAAATAGACGACCCCCTGAAGCGCGCTTTCTACGAAGTGGAGTGCGTCAAAGGTGGCTGGTCGGTACGCGAGCTCAAACGCCAGATCGGCAGCCTCTACTTCGAGCGCTCAGGCCTTTCGCGCGACAAAGAGGCGCTCTCGCAACCGGCGAACTCGGACGCCGAAGCTCAAACGCCTGCCCTCGCCATCCGCGACCCCTACGTGTTCGAGTTCCTGGGACTGCGCCCTCAAGAAGCACTGCCCGAATCGGCGCTAGAGGCGACGCTGTTGGCAAAGCTCGAATCATTTCTTCTGGAACTCGGACACGGCTTCTGCTTTGAGGCACGGCAGAAGCGCATCCTAGTCGGTGAAGAGGCCTTTTTCGTAGACCTCGTGTTCTACCACCGCGTGCTCAAATGTCACGTGCTGGTGGAACTGAAGGTAGACGCATTCCGCCACGAATATCTGGGCCAGCTCAACACCTACGTCAGTTACTACCGCGCCCACGAAGCGACCGCCGGCGACCAGCCGCCTGTCGGCATCCTGCTGTGCACAGGCAAGAACCATGCCCTGTCAGATCGCGGTTGAACTCGTCGACGCCGCGCTGTCCGCAGGATTCACCTTTCGCGCGATCGTCTCTGATTGCATTTATGGTGAAAACGTTGACTTTGAGGGCGCGCTTGTTTCCGGCGGCCGGATTGCCCTACGTGCTGGGTCTCAAGCCATCGAAGGGAATCTGGGCGCCCGCCGACGCTGCGCATACACCGAAGGAGGCGGCAAGCGAGCTTCACTGGGGTGGACCAGAGGCACCGGGGGATTGGACGAAGGTGGTGCGCCACTTCCGCGATGGGCACGAGGAGATCTGGTGGGCAGCAGACCTGGCCTTCGGCCCCTACGGCCCTGACAAACCGAGGCGGGTGGTGGTGGCGACCACCGATCCGGCCACCCTGCCAGACCTTACGACCTGGTATTTGGCGGTAAACCTGCCTCGTCCAGGATCGCCGCAGGCCCTTGACTGGCCCATTGCAGCGGCTGATCTGGCGGAGGTGGTACGGATCTTCGGCCTGCGCAACTGGATCGAGCAGGGATACAAACAGATCAAGAACGAGTTGGGCTGGGCGGATTCTATGGTACGTTCTGACCAAGCTATCCGTCGCCACTGGTACTTGGTCTGTTGCGCGTTCTCCTTCATTTGGCGATCCTGGTTCAACAGTCAAACTGAGGTAGGGGCGCCTGACATTGTTGAGGCTAGGCAAGCGGCGCCGATGGAAGCGGCTAGTGCCAACTCCGATGTTGAAGAAGGCGGCCCCGTTGTGGAACCAGCGACGGGGCGGGGGAAAAATACAGAGCAAGCGGGTAGAGCAGGGTACGAAGGTGCCATTGGCAGCAGCCGTAGCGTGGCCGGTAGCTCTGCGCTCGGTCAGGGGCTGGCTAACCCCGTGGGTTCTTATTTGGCGCTGGTGGCGCGCGCGGTCCAACGCGCCCCCGCCTCCGGAACTGCAAGCGCTGCTCGATTCGGTTGGCAACGGTCTCCCACTCAACCTATATCTCCGATGCTAACAAAATACCGATAAATGCGCCTTGACCCACTAGGACTAGGGCACCGAGCCTGCAGCCCAAACCAGCAGGGGCTGCCGTACAGACAGCTGCGCAAATAGCGCCCACGACTGCCCCAAGACCGACGAATACCCCAGCACCAACGCGTACCATCGCCCCATCGGCAACGCCAACGTCGCTGCCTGCCACTCTGACCACTAAAGTTGAGGCACTAGTGTCTGTCGCCGAAGTTGTTGACGGCGACACGATCAAGGTGCGGCTAGGAGCCACGAATGAGACTATCAGGATCATCGGCATCGACACACCGGAAGTGGTCGATCCGCGCGAACCGGTGCAGTGCTTTTGGGCGCGAAGCGTCGTCCTGAAGCCGCCTGCACGGGGCACTATGACACTCATACAATCCCGGCCGATGTTCTTGCCAAATTGCGGATGACGCCCTACCGCTCTCACGATTGTCACAAGTGTCTAAGCGACCGTGTGACTCTCTTGGAAATACATCTTTCGTTTTTGCTTGTTGATTCGCTTTCTGAGGTTTTCGTCCAGGGCTTCCTTGCAGCCGTCTATCTGCACAGTGGCTTTCCTGCACCTGGCTCTTATCATTGGCCTGTATACTCCCAGGCTGAAACACATCCTGCACTCCAGGTGTCTCTTGCCGGTCCAATCCAGCCCGTTGGAGACGTAACCGAAGATGGCCAGATGCAGTCGAGGACCAGCGAGGACAAAGGTTAGCTCCTGTTGTTCTTGAGGGTTTCGCAAATGGGCGAAAGCAGACGTGGCTCGTTTCTGCAAGGCTTCAAGAACGGACGATGTATCAGTGTGTTCATCGACAATTGAAGCGAGACACTCGGCGAGACACTCGTCAGTCCTTTGGCCACCGATCTCGGCAAGTCCAGTGTAGGATATGGCTAAAGGCCCATCCGACAGGAGACGCCAGCGCGCGCTTTGTCGCGTTGCCCACCGCTGTAAAGGGACCTGCTCAAACTTGAGCCAAGAGATCCCCTCGCCGTAAAGGCGTCACGTCCCGAAGTTCACTTGGAGCTTTTTGGTCGGTTGCTCTGACCCAGCACCGAACCAAAACGTTCTCTTCACGTTCCGATATGATCCGCGTAGAATCCTAAGTTGAAAACTTCTGTCACGAGCATTTTGGAGGAGATGAAGTAGTTAGACTTGGGCTCTCCTTGATGTTGGCAATCGCTGCAAACTGTGGTTCATTGCGAGATTTGCACCGACAGCAGCCCTTGCCCCCAATCCGTGAATTCATGCTCCCAGGCTTCACCTAGCGGGTGAAGATAAGTTTTCTACCTTATAGCTGACATT
>JAMDCE010000547.1:2085-11820 GCA_023489135.1 Chloroflexota bacterium | reverse complement strand
ACTATGACAGGCCGAAGCCGCCAGGCCCCTCAGCGCCTCACCATCAATCGGTAAACGGCAAGGCCAGTTCGTAGCAAGAATCGTTGCATCGGCCCATAATGCTTGGTGTAGAAATAAGCCAGGCTACAGTAATAAGCTCTACGCGCCGCTGGGTTTTGCGCTAGGCTTTGGCCACCGATGTGAGTGATGGACACCTTGGGATTGTAGTAGACGGTCCAACCCTTGTTGCGCAGTCGCAAGCACAAGTCGTTATCTTCGAAATACATGAAGATCTTTTCGTCCAGCAATCCCGCCTCGTCCAGAGCTTCCCGGCGCAGCATCAGACAAGCTCCGGATACCCAGTCGGTCTTCAGGACGCTGCCGACAGTCCAGGCATGAAGATGGCGGTGAAAGAGCAACTGGTTCAGGCCTCGGGACAGGAGGTAACCGATAGAAGGGTCCGCACCGAACGCATAGGGTTGAGGCCGGCCGTCTGGAAGGACCAGGCGCGGCCCCATCGCTCCGGCGTCTGGATGCTGATCCATGAAATCGACAAGATTAGCCAGCGCATCTTGTGGAACCATGGTATCGCTGTTGAGAAGAAGGACGTAGCGGCATTTGCTCGCCAAAATGCCCTGGTTGCACGCACGGGTAAAGCCCTCATTTTGCTGGTTTTTGATCAGACGCACCTGGGGAAATTCGCGCTGAACCTTTTCCACGCTGTTGTCTGACGAAGCGTTGTCAACGACTATGATTTCGTCCGCTGGCCACGTTTGTTGCATTAGGGAGTCAAGACATCCCTTCAGCACACTCTGTCCATTGTAGTTTGGGATCACAACTGAAACGCAATCCATTAAGCGCGGTCTTCCTCGTGTACACTCTTCAATTGGTTGTGAGTTAGGCAACGCGGCCAAGAGGGATCCTCATCTCTAATTTCCAATCGTAATACCGCTGTTTCTACGCCCTCGCTGAAAGAAAGCGACAGTTCGAAAGGCTCGCTGACCGAGCATGGAGAGGGCCAAATACGCATACGGTCTCAGGGAACGAGGATTGAGTTCCAAGGCCTGTCGAAGCAGGCGCCGGCCAGGCCGCATATTTCCAGCCAGGCAATGCGCCCGACCGTAGGCCCAATAGAAGCCGTGGCGACTATCGGGAGGAAGATCTTGAAAGAAAGGATAGGCTTCGATCTTACGAGATACGGCTACGGTGGCCGCTGACATCCGACGGACGTCATGCGACATCATGCTCCCGTGCAATCGATACTTCGCCACCGGTTGGCTGAGGTACGCAAAATGGTGGGCCTGAGCTATTCGTATCCACAAGTCCCAATCTTCCAGAGAGGGCAGTGTTTCATCGAAGCCCCCGACTTCGTTGAGGCACAACTTGCGCACCATAGCGGCATGAACAGGCATCAAGCTGCCCTTGATCAGTTCGCCAAGAACATCCCCCGAGCACTGCCGGCCTGGTGCATATTCTGAGAAAAGAGCCAAGTTGCGCCCTGCTTCGTCGCAGAAATACACGTCCGAATAAACGACACCTACAGCAGAGTGCTCATCAAGGTAAGTAGCCTGGCACTCTAGTTTGCGTGGCAAGATCAAATCGTCCGAATCAAGGAAGACAACATAATCACCCAGAGCTTCCCTAATACCTGTGTTGCGTGCACTCGATAGCCCCTGATTGACCTGCCAAACATAACGCACCCTTTCGCCAGCTTTCTCTGCCACCGCCTTAGTATCATCGGTAGAGCCATCGTCGACAACAATGATCTCAAAATCCCGGAATGTCTGGTTCAGGACGCTGTTCAGCGCCTCACTGAGGTATCCGCTTCGATTGTAGGTTGGAATGATAACGCTGACTTTAGGCATTCGGTATCATTCTCGCAGGCTCGATCTGGTAAGCTTCCTCGCGCCCTTGATGGCTAGCTCTCGCGAAATCAATAAATGAGGACCCAACCTTATCATCTGAGCGGCGATGCCGAAAGAGGTCCTTAAAGAACCTTTGCGGGCCGAATCGGCCAAGAGGTAGAGCTTAATAGCAGCATCCTGGGCAATTCCTCTCGTATCCAAACGACTTGGGGAATTCGTCCGCACGTAGGCCCGGTAGAGTCTCACAATGAGACAGGCCGCTCGGGATTTTGAGATCATTGTTGTCGACGATGGATCGGTAACTACCTGCCGAAGGGTTGCGGCAATCTCCAAAGAAGCCGTCCCACCCAGCAACGGCGCCATTATCGAGCCCATGATCCCAACGGTGCTTTCTTCCTGTATTCGCGAATGACGTGAAGAAATGTTTTCACTCCACACGCGGCGTTCTATCAAGACCTCTGCAAGATTTGCAACCAGCGTTGCGGACTTTGCTCGGGTCCACAGATCGTAGTCTTCAACGTGAAGCGCGCTGGGGTTGTAGAAGCCTAGTCGCTCGACCACGGTACGTCGCATGAATACCGACGAATGAGCGAGGCAGTTCCCAAAAAGGAAACTCCATCCGAGAAGGATTGGCGAACTGTGAAAGTGAAATTCTCCCCTTGGTATCCCCCTTTCGTCAATAAACTCTATCCAGGTGCCAAGCACACCAACCTCGGGGTGCGCCTCCAGGTACCGCACCTGTTTGGCCAGTCGCTCCGGCAGACTTATATCATCGGCATCCATCCGAGCGATGAACTCACCCTTGGCAAGGCGACACCCTCTATTCAGGGCGGCGATCAAGCCCTTATTCTCTTGATCGCAGACCTGGATTCGATCATCCTTCTCCTGATATTGTTTCAAGATGGCACCCGTGCCATCGGTCGAGCCGTCGTCGATAATGATGAACTCGTAATCGCGGAACGTTTGGTCGAGGATGCTTTCAATCGCCTGGGCGAGGTACTTTTCGCCATTATAGACGGACATCACCACGCTCACCCTGGGGGAAGGAGTCATTCAGCTTATCTCCAAGGTCAACCCAGGCTTCCCTCTGCCTTCAAGAATCTCCTCGCCAGGTTCCCAAGTCACTCCCATTTGCTGGAAGACTTGCCTGAACCGCCGCACATAGGTGTGATCTCGCAAGGTGCGTTCATAGCCCGCTTTGGCGATAGCGGCTCGCTCTTCCTCATGCTCCAGGTGGTACCGAACCTTCTCAATCAGGTCGCGCATATCGTCGAAGCACACTACCTCTTCACCGAGCTCATAGTAGTCTTCCAGGTTATCGGCCCGGCCGGTCAACATGAACCCTCCGCAGCCAGGAACCTCGAAGTTGCGTCCCTTGATCTGCTCCGAGTATTGGTGACCGAAGTTGCTGGCCCATGTAGCGTCGGAGGTCGCCGGAGAGGAGTTCCCCGCGCTGGAGAGCAAGGATCGGCCCAGCTTCTTCGCCCGTCGCCCGAGCGGAATAACCTCCAGGGCACGAGAGACTCGCCCACGAACTGTCGAGCGCCGAGGCGTTACTGAGTCTTCAACAGGCACAGAAGCGTTCGCCAGATTAAGATTAATGCGGCTTTGATTGAAAATCCGAATCATCTCGTCTTGCGAGACCCGGCCGGACTCCCAACCGCTCCCCCAGGCCTGAACCTTAATTCCGGCATCAAGCAGCGCCTGAATGATCTGGCGCCGGTTGCCGTGCGGTTGGCCAACAAAGGTGACTTCATATTCCATAGGGAGATCCAGTTTACGGTATAAGAAGTGACTACAGCCCCATTGGCTCTTGATCACGTTCCGGTAACCCAGTTCAGCGTACTTAGGCAAGGCACTTTTGGCAGTCGTGACCACCCAGTTGAAGCAAGGAGCCCAGTAGCGAGAGTAGTTGTCGAAGCGCCAGTGGTCGTCGCAGAACCAGTTGAGGGTCAGGCAATCGGTGTTTTCGGAGATCTCCCGCATCACGGGTTGGTCTAGTTCATCGGTGAAAAGAGCGCAAAACAGCAGTTCTGGCTTCTCCACCCGGGCTACTTCGAGCAGCCGCCGATTCATCCACTCTCGGCCCCGTTCCTGCATAAGAGTCATGAAGTCGAAGTAGATGATATCGTGGCCCATCTGGTGCAAAGCATCGTAAAAGTTGTAATGCTCGAAACTGTAGCCGTGCTCCCGCTTGCCGTAATCGTATTTCATCGCGACGTAGAGAATGCGCATTGTATTACCCGATGGGTTCACCCCAAACCGAGATAGGACATCCCAGGCAGCCCGGCCTGCAGGTGAATCACTTGTTTGACGGGGTGCTCGCTCAGGAAATCCTGGATGGCCAGATACGGCCCATGGTTGTAATTCGATCCGGGCTGGTAGAACGTATCATGGATTACCACACACCCTTCCCTGACCATCGTGACCAACTCCAATTCCCGCCTCACCGTTTCATAGCTATGGTCGCCGTCGAGAAAGAGCAAGAAATTGCCTTCGGGATAATCGCCGATCAAACCGCGAGCGCAAGTGAAGCCGTCTCCAAGGTGCTGCTTCACGGCTGTGTTGCGGATTAGCTTCCCCAGTTGATCACCTGGACATTCAGGATGGCTTGGGTCGCACAGGTCCACCGTGTGAATCGCCGTCGGCAGTTGAAGCTGCTTTGAAAGCTCGAGCCAGATTCGGGCGCTCTTGCCTATGTGCGTCCCCACATCAATAACCACATCGGGCCGATGATACTGGAAAGCGGCGGCCATTAACAACAATTCATCGAGTGGATAGGGCTGGCATCCAACAACTTGCACCAGCTTCAGTAGGTATTGCGAAGCTGCCCATTTGTCGATTTCCAGAAGCTGGGGACGGTGTCCGCCGTCGGGCCCGCCCCTCATCGATGCTCGCACGGTAGTTGTAGCAGAGGGAACTGACAATGGAAAACGAAATCGGTTTGCTATTCGATTGAAACCCACGTGGTTTCTCCTGTCGACACCAGAATTTCTGTCATGGCGCTATCCGTAAGCCTGAGAGCACTCCAAAGTCCAGGTTGCCGACCCGGATTGTGATGCCATCCGGGCCTAGCCTGCAGGCAATTTCTCCTGCGGTTGCGGCGAATAATCAGCGTTCAACACGTGCACCCATGTTATCACAGGCGGCCTGATACAGCCGCTCATACTCGCCGGCCACCTTCTCCCAGGTGAATCGTTCCTGCCAGGCGCTGTGCCCGGCTTCGCCTAGCTGACGCCTTTGCTCCGAATTCCCAATAAGCTTCTCGATGGCCTGCACCATTTCATCCGGGTCGGCCTCCACGCTGCCATCCGGCCGCCGAAAGGTCGGGACCACGACTCCCCCGTTGCTCCACTCTACGATCTCCTCGGCATTGCCACAAGCGGAAGTGATGAAAGCGGTCTTCGAGGCCATGGACTCAAAGAGGACCAGGGGAGAACACTCGACGTTAGAGCCAAATACGAACAGGTCGGCCGCCTGATAGGCCGCCACCACTTCGGGTCGTGGAGGATCGAGCAGCATCACCCGCTTCCGACCCAGGGAAAATATCTTGGCTCGCCAGGCCCGTCGCCGGCAGTCCGGCAAACACCCCTTGGAGTCAAGAGTATTCCCTATGACGAGAAGCACTGACGGGCCCAGCCGAGCGCGTCGAAAAGCTTCAATGGAGAGGCAGTGGCCTTTCAGGCCAGTATGACTTCCAACCGTCATCAGGAGGGGTAAGTCCTCCGCAATACCATATCGTCGCCGAAAGCTAGCATCTATATGCCTGAACTCCTCATCTGAGGCGCCGTTAGGGACGACGGTGTAGTGCCTCAGACCGTGTTGCCGGGCAAATTCGGTGTCACGGTACATGTCTGAATGGAAGAGGAGGCGATTGTAGGGTCTCAGGATCTCCGGTATTTGGGTGAAGTACTCGGCGAACTGAGCGATGAAGAGACCGGAAAAACCGCAGGGTGCCAGCACCTTGGCGTACTGCAGGCGATCCAGAACGGGAAAGGCGAGATCGGTGGCCCACTGCTGGGCAGCATAATTCATCATCACGTCGAACTGGCCGTTCTGTAAAAACTCCTGATAGCGACCGGTGTCACCAGTGAAACCCCGGACCGCGTTGCCCGAGATGGCAAACTCCTCTATTTTCACGCCGTTAATGGCACGATCGGTACGGTTGGGAAGTTTCGTGGTGGCCACGGTCACGTCGTGGCCGCGTTTGACCAACTGCTCGGAGATCTGTTTCACAACCTCCTGCGCGACACCAACACTGGGACTGTAAAACTCAACGGTGTGAAGGATCCTCATTTCAGCCTCTGATTTCCCGGGAAGACCAAATCACGAGGAAGCGTAGCGAGACATTCTCGAATTAAAGCCGGTAGCGATCATCTGAGCAACCCGGTTCGCCTGCGGTTAGAACACCTGCTTAGACCATTCTCGGGGATCTCTCACGAGAAGGCGTCACACGGCACTCCGGCGTTGATCTACTCTTGAATTCGTTGAAAAAACTTCGCATTGAACCCATAGAATCCATCATATGCCGCAGAGAGGGTGAGAAAACTCATCAACTTAAAGGCCAAGCGTTGGGGGAGAAACCTCTCAAGGCGGCCGTAGCAATGGTATGCAAGGGAAGGTAGATACCTGTGACGGAAATAGTATGAGTAGGAGCGCTTATGTTGTTCAAAAAGTCGTATGGCCGGAAGCTTAGATCTGTTGGCTGGATTTTTCGCTAGGATTTGCTTAATGCTACCGGCATAGGCAACGTAGTTCCTTTTCATGTCCCTTGGCAAGTCTATGTTCTTGTCCATATGGTAGACGACAATACGGTCGTCAGCGTAGAAGCCAAAACTCGGTGCTTCGAGTCTCAGTCCGAGGTCGATGTCTTCGCAAAAATGCAAGGTTTCATCAAATCCGCCTGCCCTGATTGCCACTTCCCTTCTTAAGGAAACATTGCCCGTCGCGAGGCCGTCTGCAGAGATCGATCTCAGTCCAAGAGAGGTTTGCTCGGTACCCCTGAACCTCAGGTAGGTAGTCGATTGGAAACCTGGAGGGAACACGACCAGTCCGTTCAGAGAACCGTTAAGATTCTCATGGAAGGAAAGATGGAGTGTGAAGAAATCCTCATCCCGCGGGAGACAGTCAGCATCTAGGAATATGAGAATCTCTCCCTTGGCTGCGTCGATACCCCGGTTCCTCGCGAACGATCTGCCCCGGTTTTGAGCCAAGTCGATTAGTCTAACGCACTCGCTGAACTTGAGAACTTCGATCTTTGAATTGTCCGTGGAACCATCGTTTACGATGATAATCTCTGCATCATATTTAGTCGCAAATTGCGTGAGGAACTCCAGAGTCGTTCCAATGTAGTCCTTGGAATTAAAGAGAGGTATTATTATGCTAGCTCGCTTCACCGTAGTTCCCATCTGAAGATCCGCCAAATTGCCCTCCGGGGAATTCTACGCCTTGCCAATCGATGAAGCTTGCTACTACGCTGGAGCCTTATTTCAAGGTTGCTAAAATATGAGCGGATTACTCTCTCTCGTTCCGAAACGTGAAGTTCCTCAAATCGGTTGCTATTGCAAATACCACCCCATCTAAAGATGGCGAAAGGTACGCTGATGTACTTGGAGGGTAGCTTATACTTGAATAAAGCTCTCAATAGCCACTCATAGTCTCCAACAATCCTATAGGTCTGGTCAAAAGTGCCGCACTTCCGAAAAGCGTCAGCTTTATAAAAGATCCCCTGTTGGCATATGCAGTTGCCGAGGAAAAAGGGCTTATCTAGGCCACCATGGCTTTTCAGAAAGCTAGTTCCGGTGGCTCGATCCACGATGAAAACGTCGCCAAATAGGAGGTCAACATCCAGTCCTAAAAACTCTTTCGCAGCGTCCTCAACGACTGAGTCGTCAAAGAAAACGTCGTCCGCATTCAAAAAGAACAAGTAGTGTCCAGTGGCGGCTGAAATGCCCTTGTTCATTGCTTCATACATGCCGCTGTCCTTCTCACTGACGAAGTAGGCCAATCGGTCGCTGTATCTCTGTATGATCGGGACGGTGTTATCTGTAGATCCGCCGTCGACCACCAGGTATTCGATGTTGTCATAAGTTTGTGAAAGCACGCTCTTGAGTGTTTCTTCGATCGTGACTTCCGCATTGTAGCAAACGGTAATGACGGAGACTTTCATATTAGCTCGTTTGCCTAAAGGGCAAAACTAATCTCAAACAAATATCTACGTTACCCATTGCGGTATTTGGCGGGCGAATGCCGGCCGGAATAGGCTTACGCGTCCATCCGTTCTCTAATTAGTGATCCCTGACATCAATTCAATCGCTTCGCGGGAAGGTTGACGGAGCGCAGTTCCGGCGCCTAACAATCTCCTGGTACCATGCCAGATACTCTTCGGCCTGCCGATTTAGATCAAAGCGTTTTTCGGCATCCAAGGCAGCGTTGGCACCTAGATTGCGACGAAGTGATTCGTCATTCATTAACTGCTCGATGGCAATACCCATTGCCTCTGCATCTCCCAGTGGTACTAACACCCCGGTCGCCTCCCCTTGCTCAAATCTGTTTAGGCTCAGGTCCAGCGACCGCCAATCGAAAGCCTTGAATCCTTTGACTTGCTCAGGGACGCCGCCCACGGCCGTCGCCAACACGGGCGTGCCACACGCGAGTGCTTCAAGCACCGTATTGGGAAACGTGTCGACTTTCGCTGCGTGCACGTATACATCGGCCGCCTGATAATACCGGGCAACCATTCTTGGATCTTTTTGAAAAGGCACAAAACGTATTTCTGCTCGGCCAATACGCTCGATCGGTGCGTCTTCGCCAAGCGCCAGGAAAAGAATACTCTGCCCTTGAAGACGCCCTGCGACCCTGGCAACTGCATCCTGCATCGTGAGGTAATCTTTCCAGATGTTCCCTCGAATGCCATTGGCCGCGAAGAGTAAAACCTTGGTGCTTTGCGGAATGTCTAGCGCAGTTCTGACGGCTTCCTTTACGCCAGGGCAGAAGATCGACAGATCCACACCGTTTGGAATTACTTTTGCTTCCACCACGGCAGGAACTAGAATAGACTGTTCCACCTTCCGCATCAGCCATTGAGACGGGGTAGCCACAAACAGCTGACTTCTAGCGTAGAGTCCGCTTTTTTTGCGCCAGTTATGGGCAGTATTGTCCCGTCGAATTGCCGGGTAGATGGTCAAATCTGGACAGTGCCCGCAGCCCTTCCTCCAGCGTTCACAATCGAACGAGTGGGCACAGTGACCACTGAAAAGCCAAGCGTCGTGGAGAGTCAAAACCATTGGCACTCGATGGCTCAGCCATGGAAGCACCCTCAGGTCGAAATAGCCGTCGTGAAGGTTGTGGCAGTGAACAATGTCAGGTGGTTGAGGGGTCAACTTCAAGAGGTGACGGGTTCCGGGAAAGTGGAAATCCTCGACACCACGACGTACATCGATCCATCTGCTAGGTGCAGCTAAGCTGTGAACGACATCGCAAAGCGGTCTGACACCCTTCATTTGTCGATCCATTGACCGTAAGTGACGTTCCGCGTCACGCCAAAACCTCGACCATCTCTCGGCAGCCGCATCGTTGGGAATCAGAAAAACATCGGGATCATCGCTTCGTTTGTACCCGACAGCCAGCCACGCAGTGCAGCAGCGCAGTCGGTAGTTGTGGAGAAGATCCCAAGCAATCTTCTCAGCTCCACCACCGATATCCGAGGTGCTCACCTGCAAGATACGCGAAGGAAGCTCACCCACTGAACCACTCCTGAAGCCGACGAGCAAATCCTTCTCCGTCCCAGTCTCGTACGATAAAGCGGGGCAATTGAAACCGATCGGTGTGGCGACGAACAACACCGGCGAAGTTCGAGCAAGCACAATCAAACATCCCTTCTCGGACTATC
>JAMDCE010000547.1:0-2075 GCA_023489135.1 Chloroflexota bacterium | reverse complement strand
TGTCTCTGCGCCATAATCGGCTGGCTTGCCATACGGGTAAGCGAAGCTGGCCACCCGATGCCCGAGGATCTCCTCCAGAAAAGTCTTGCTTTCGTTCACTTCCGCGCGCTGCATACTCACGGGAAGTCTGGAGAGAATTGGATGCGTAACTGTGTGGGCACCAATCGCAACCAGCCCCCCTCGATCCAGACGAATCACCTCGTCGTAAGAGAGAGGGCGATGGGTGGAACGAACTATCGGCTCAGCACCAACCCAGGCCAAAACGTCGTCGAGTACTTTCCGTCTCTCTACGTTTGTGAGGGGACGCAGCAACTGACAAAGCGAGCGATACAAACCGTGGCGCGGACTCGGATCGTTCTCATCGACGACGCTCCAGCCATAATGATGTTGTTGCGCGTAACTGCTGAGACTGGATGACTCGCCCAGTTGCCACTGATAAGAGGCACTCCCTATGCTCAGGGATAGGGTTTGCGGCAATGTGCCAGCGTGCAGCAGTAGCCTCTCTAACTCATCCCACCAGAACTCCTCCGCGTTACAAATGTGCCCCGAGGTCACAAAGACGGTGGCAGGTACGTCGTAGCGATCCAACAATGGTTGCGCGTTATGTAGATTATCCGAATAACCATCGTCAAAAGTAACGACTATCGTACGGTCTTGAGTTCTTCCATCCTCAAGAGCCTTTGTTAATCGCTGGAGCCGCACTGGATGTCCGCTTTCTCTCAATATCTGAAGATGTTCGGCGAAGTGCCGTGGCGTTACGGAAAGTAGCTGGGGATCCAAAGGCAATTCGGTCACACGGTGGTACAGGAGAATCAAGCTTCCCGATGCCAACGTGTCCCTAAGCCGTTTGGCGGCCCTCCGTACCTTACGAACGGTACGCATCAGCAAGGGTTAGCCTCCGGCTTGACTGCCCTCACGGCCATCAGAACTTCATAATCGGGGTCCCGATAATCGAGTTCTTCTCGCCGAAGTTCTTCGGCCGCTAATCCGTGCAGGAACGAGATGGCCGCAAGCACATTCCCATATGCCTCGATCCTAACGTTGTTCGGCGGGAAGTCCCCCTCGAACAGCCGTCGCGCCGAAAGACTTGTGAAACGCCAATAATCGCCCCAGCGATCCATATCGTACCGGCTGATTTGGCTAATTCCGGGGACCGTAGCCAGCAGAGTGCCACCTGCTTTCAAAATACGATAAAGCGTCTTGAGGGCAGCCGGCACATCAAAGACAAATTGGAGCGTTTGCGTGCAGATAATACAGTCGAAGCTTTCGTTCGGGATTTGATTGGCACAGGTCAAATCAGCCACAATGGTCGCGCTGGGATTTCCCTCTACAGCGTGTAGAACTTCTGACTGAATAACCCCGTTTCTTCCGAATTTCCTGGTGTAAGTGTTATCACCGATCTCTAAGACACGCCCTCGGATATCACTCGAGTGACTGGCAAGAAAGCTCTCAATATAATATCGGTCGATGCAAAGGCCGCGATCGATTCCGAAGACGCGACTGACGGGTCTAAGACGCCTTAAGTGACCAAACCGGACCCTTCTCACGGGAGGCCAGCGGGTCAAACGTTGTTGCCGCACCCGCAGTGAGTGAGCAATGGAAAGTAGCAGTAGCTCGAGAGATCTACTAATTACCATCATAGCTTACGCAAAAAGAAGACGTTTTCATCTGAGACGATGATTTTCAGGAAAGCCAAGCTTGCCAGCTTTTGAGGCCGAGTTTCCGATATGAATTCCTCATCTGGAAGCAACGCGCCTCGTTGTCTGAAAACCGCTCCGGCTGGACGGGATGTGACACTCCGCAGGTAAGATTTAGCGAAGGATGATACCATCTTCCGCATCAACCGCTTTGAAAGCAGAGCAACTCTGTCCGCGACCATTCTAAGAAATCTATATCCCTCGCCAGGCAGTGCGAATCCGTCGTAGTGCAAAAGCTGAAACCCGGCCTTCTTGTAATACTTGAACAAAGTGGTGGGAAACAAGGCCTTGTCAAGCGGCTGAACACTACGATAGATCCTCATTAGTTGCAGGATTCGCCATTGGTAGCAGTCTGAGGAGATAATTGCATATCCACCC
>JAMDCE010000385.1 GCA_023489135.1 Chloroflexota bacterium | reverse complement strand
AAGCTGCAGCGAAGACTGGAGCGACTACAGCGGCTGCAAGAGCCGGATACCTCCAGCGGAGATGCCAGGAATCTCCTCGCGGTTTGTGATAGCTCTGGATTGAGATTCAAGAACGCGGCCGAGATCATCGCTGCCGCGAACGAGATGTTGGAGGGATATTACGAGCCGTTCGTTCTTGAGAAAAGTCCGTTTCTCAGGTGCTCGCGCGTGCAATCCCGGTTGTCCCGCAGCCGTAGGGATGCCGCGGACAGCCTCCGAGACGAGATAGCCAGCACCATCGCGGCCATGAAGCCTTCGCGCCCCGGTGGCCGCGATAGCCTCAGGTGGATCTACCTCAATCGTCGGTACATCGAGCAGTATGATGAGAAGATCGGCAGATACACGGTGGAGAGGATCGCCGCAGAGCTAAACGTTTCGCGCCGGACGCTGACCCGCTACCACGACAAGTACATCCGGGACTTCGTCGTGGCCTTCCTCGATCCGAATCGACCCTCCGGCATCTCCTGATTTTCGCCCCAGGTCCCTGAAACTGTCTCAAAATGTCCCAAGCTTGGCCTCTTTTTTCCCAGTTTTTTGACCACCTGCAAAAGCCAAGGTAAAGTGTGATCTCAGAAAGCCAACTCTTCTGGATCGCATTCGATCTCCGGACCAAGAGGCCCGGACGAGAGACGATCCGCGAAGGCAGGCGCTAAATCCGTCGAGGCTTGGGAAGATGAGGCGGGACGTCGAAGATCCGATATGCTCTAGGAATTGTAAGACCTGCCAGCTCGAGGTCGTGATCCCACCGGATTGTCCGGGCGGTTGCCTTCGCTGTCATTATTCCAGGTATTGCCCCTGCGGCAATCGCTCCATCCAAGCTCAGATCTTGCCCATGGTCGACGGCGAATCAAAGCCCACGGCAGGCCGCGAGATGCCCATAGACTCGATTCGGTACGATTCGCTGCCCGGCTCTTCCCTGGCTGCGTATGACGAGGCGATGCTCAAGATTCTCGGCCGCATCATCAGGAGGTTCGGCCAGCGGAGACCGGTGATAGTTGCGCCGGAGAGGGGCGCAACTCGGCACGACTACCGGCTGATAGCCGGCATCGACGTTTTCCTGGCGGTTCGGGCACTGGATCGCAGAGGGGTGCTGGCTCGGATTGCCGACCTGGACGAGTACAGGGCGGCGGTGCAATTCTATCGCTACGAGTTGTTGCGGCTCGATCTTTCTTGGGAGAACCAGGCCAGATACCTCCTGGCGCTGCACGATCTCTATCGAATGCGGCATTTCTTTCCACCCTCTCATCCAACACTCAGTGCCCTTTCCGGCCTGCCTATGGCACGCATTCGGGACCTGCTCCACGGGCTCACGCTTCTCAAAGAGCATAACCTAAAGGACGGCACGATACCCTTTCCGACGGATTTGCGGCCGATCAGAACAACTTACCCGGAGGCTTTGCAGAAAGAGATGATTCGTGGCCTGGTTGAGGAGGGGTGGACCCGCAGGCAGGCAATGAAGTTCGCTGCAGAAAGGTTGACGGTGGGGTCCAGCAATGTGGGGAAGGCGACGGGACGAGAGGTTCATCTCAGCCTGGTCGACATCGGCCTTACGGGAACAGGGAAGGGGCAGGTTCTGCAACCCACCAGAGATGCTGGCTTAGCACTGAGTGCTGCGGGTGGAGGAAGGTAGATGCTGAGGGAAATCCAGGGCGGTGGCAAGCCTCGGATACTGCCAGTTCTTCCGCTAGGGCTTTGCTTCCCAAAAGCGTTATCACAGGTGGTGGCCGAGGCCGACGAACGCATTGCCATTGGCCAGCTAAAGGGCTATCGGCCGGTGCCGACCGGCTTCGCCCCCCTGGACATAGTGCTCGGCGGTGGACTGCGTCCCGGCGAGCTGATTCTAGTGGGTGGACGACAAGGAATCGGGAAGACAATCTTCGCCCTCCAGGTGGCCCGCAACATCGCACTTTCGGGAGAAGCGAGAATCTGCTACGTATGCTTCGAGCATGATGAGGAGTACCTCTTCAATCGGTTGGTCTGTTTGGAGAGCGTGGATTCCCTGCCACCGACTTTGCCAGGACTGGATCTTCAGACCTTGCACCGCTGTGTCGCTTCTGCAAGGTCATCGCGAGCCGTTGGCCTCAACACCATCCTTGCCGAGAAACCAGCCGCGGCCAGGGCGATGCAGAGGATGGCCCGCTATTGGCAAAATCTCCTGCTGAGCAAGAGCAATCCGATTCGTACGACTTTGAAAGTACTTGACGTCTATATCCAGGAGATGCTGCGCCACGGCGATGACCTGGTCGTCTTCGTTGACTACCTTCAGAAGATTCCCCTGAATCGCAACCGTGAGGATGTGACCGACGAAGAAAAAGTGAACATCATCGCCGAGGGGCTCAAGGACCTGGCTCTGTCCTACGAAGTGCCGATCGTGGCCCTCGCCGCCGCAGACAAAGACGGTCTAAAGGGCGATCGTGTGCGCCTTGCTGACTTGAGGGGCGGCACTGCTCTCCAGTACGAATGCGATGTTGCGATCCTGATGAATCCGGGCCAATATCGTGACGGGGGAACAGGTGGTCGTCCTGTGCTTTTCTCGATTGAGAAGAATCGTGGCGGGCCTGCGTACGTAGAGCTGGAATTCGATCTCTGGGGCCAGTTCTTCCGGTTCGACACTTTGGGGACGAATCAAGCAAACGCAGGAAATTTAGGGGGAGGGGATGCAAGGGGCGGTTAGATCGGAGTTTGCGGAACTGCTGCAAGTCCTGAGGGAACGAGCGAAGAAGAGCCGATACGAGCTACACAAAGTCACCGGCCTGGATCAGGCTTACTTGAAAAGGTTGGAGGATGGCTCGAAGACCAATCCGAGCCGCGAGACGGTGCTGATGCTTTGCTTCGCGTTGGCTCGCGGTAATGAGGATATTCATTTGGAGGATATCGATGAGCTGCTCCTGTCTGCAGGATATGCCCCGCTGCGCAGATAGGCTTGGTAAGATCCAGATGCCAAGGCGGTTGGCCTTGAACTCACCTGAATATTATGATGGCCAAGCCCTTCACGAGCCTTCAGTTACGGCGATGTGCCATCTCGGTTCCATTACCCTCTCGGTGTAGAAATCGGAGTCGGAGCTGTAGGCGTAGCCACTCCGTATTGATTCATCATGTTCCGCATTGTTCCTTGCATCTGCTGCATCTGGCTCGTAAGGCGCTGCTGGTCGGCCGCGCTCGTTTGAGGCGTGACGTTCTGCATCTGATCCATCATCTGCGCCATGTCGTTGGTCAGCCCCTGCATCTGCTGCATTGCCTGCTGGCGCTGCTCGGGGGTCATCTGGGCCGCCATATTGCTCATACCCTTGGCCAATGCACTCATCTGTTCCATTGTTTGAGCCATCATTTGCCGCAACTCCGGCGTGCCTTGTTGAGCCTGAGTAGAAGCCTGTGCCATTTGGCTGCTCATAGTGGACATTTGATCCATCATCTGCTGCATCTGCGACGCAGACACCTGGCCCCCCATCATCATCCCTCCCATCTGGCCACCCATCTGGCGCATCGATTGCCCCATCTCACCCATGCTGGCTCCTGGTCGCACTGGTGCCACACCAGCGGAAGGCGTTCCAGCGGGGGGAGTGACCATTGAAGGGGTTGGGGTAACGGATGTCGACGTTGGTGTGGGCGCCTGTGGCTTGGCCGTGACAGTGGGGGCAAGCGGAACTGTGGGCTTAGCCGCGGATGTCGGCGTCGGAGGCGTAGCGGCGGGCGTGCAGTTTGTTAGAAGCAGGAGCGCGACCACAACTCCGATACCCATCACAAGTGTTGCCGAAAAACGCATAGGGCCCTCCTTGAAGGCGGAAAGTATCTGGATCTTGGTTCAATAACAACGGGGCAACTTGCGTATCTCTCATCCTCTCGAATCTCTGCATTTGTCGTGCCAGCGGCGTGATGACGCACGCTGGCGTTTCCCGCATTGTCGTTACCGACCAGGCTAATCTCGACCAACCATTCCCACAAGTCTCAGTGACGATTCAGTTTGGTTTAAGGCACAGATGTTAAGTTAGCTTTTAGGATGGTAGTGTATGGATGGCAGAAGAAAGTTGTGGCTTCATCGGCGGCTGCGACCATGTTTCTCCTTGTGTTGGCGAGAGGGGAGGAGCCTACACTGCTTCCCCTCTCACTTTCTTCGAGCGGTTCAGGCACGATGAGGTAAAGAATATGGCATCAACGGCGAAAGTCGGCGATTTCGACCGCTATCGCGATTGGAGGTGGGAATCTTATGCATCCGCTGAACGGGATAGACCGTAGGCTACTTTCCAGGAGACGCTTCCTAAGTCTGGGCATTGGCAGCATTGCCGGCCTGATCGGCGCTGCCCTTGGCATCCCCCTTGTGGGCTACGCCGTCTCACCCGCGCTGAGCAAGAGCAAGATCGAGTGGCTGGAGGTTGGCCCGGTGAAGGATTTCGCCACGGGCATTCCGCAGAAGGCCGAATACACCCAACTCAGGCGCGATGGCTGGATCGAGGAAACGGTGAAGAAAGCGGTGTGGATCCTCACGAAGGACGGTCAGCAATTCACAGCTTACGATCCAAGGTGCACCCATCTGGGTTGCGCCTATTCCTGGCAGGCGGACAGAAATCGTTTCTTTTGCCCCTGTCACGATGGCATTTACGACGTCGATGGGAGGGTGATCGGAGGTCCTCCTCCACGGCCCCTGGATCGCTATGAGACCAAGGTCGAGAATGGCATGCTATACATCGGGATGATGTACCGTTTGAATGCCAATCTCGAACGTGTTAGCTGATCAAACAAGAAAGGAAGAATAACCAATGAATGATATCGCTCGGTTGTTTAAGGGTAATCACACGCTTCTGATGGTCATTTGTTGTGTCGTGCCTATGGCATTTCTGGCAGCTGTCTTCGTCTTCAATGTACCTCTTGGCACCATAGGCACATTCGCCATTTTGATGCTATGTCCCTTAATGCACCTCTTTATGATGAAGGGAATGGGCCACGGGGATCAGCAAGCGGGATGTCACGGTGGGGCACGAGCCGAAGAATCGGGAACCAAGATCGATGCCAGCCTACCCTCCGAAGGAATCCGGAGTCCTTCGGACCGGCAGATTTCTTCTGAGGAGACGAATCGTCCCGCGCACGGTGTCCCGACAAGTCGGGAGAGCCAACGATTGGCCGGCGTCACGAAGGACTAATAGAAGCATGTCTAGTGGCGTAGTTGCGCAGTCAACCGCGGCCAAGGCCAAGAAGAAGACCGGCTGGATGCGTTACTTCCAGACGTTGATGCTCATCGGCATCGTCGCGGGGATCTATCTTAGCTTCAATGGAAACGTCCTTTCATCTTCACCCGGCCTTCCCGCGCAGATCGGAGACTTCAGTTTGTCTACGTCTCACGTAGAAACCGGCGACAAAGCCATCGCCGAGATAAGGGGCCTATTCGGAGAGGATGTCTCATACTCAAAGGCATACACTGCCCATTACAAAGGGAACAGTGGTGGAGTTACAGTTCGCGCCGGAGAGAAGCGCGAGACTACCGATGCCGAGGAAGCCATCAACACCATCGTCGCAGGTGTTCAGAAAGGGGATAAGCAGGACTACGCCGACCTCTCTAAAACCTCGGTTGACGGTCGAACAGTATACTCGCTCAAGGTCAAGGGAATGCCCTACAGCCTGTACCAGTCGGGCAACAAGGTCATGTGGGTCGAGGTAATGGAAGGGAACCCAAGCCAGGTGCTGGCCGACGTGGTCCGAGCGTTCAAGTAGCACGACTTACTTTGTGCTTCTATGGATGGCTGCGACCCTGTCCAAGTCGTGGTATGAACATCGGCGTCTCTCGACGATATCTCCGGTAATCATCCCCGAAGATCTCCTCAGCCACTCTTTCCTCTCGTCGCGCAAGCCGGTAGTACGTGTACACCAGGATCGGCCACATCGGTATGGTCACAATCGTCGGCCAATGAAAGAGAAGGGCCAGCGTGATCAAAAGGATGCCCGTGTACTGGGGATGGCGGACGTGGCGATAGATACCATCAACCACAAGCTCTCCTTGGGCCAAGTATATCCGCTGCCAACCCTTAAAGATGAGCAAGAAGCCTATCACCATCGCCGCCGAGCTGACGGCCATCACCGCAGCAGCCGCCGACTCAAGCGACAATCCTGTCACAATCGCGATGCCACGCGCCAGGAGGTGGCCGTCTAGCTCACCGATGTTCCCCACCGGCACGCCGATCATTGACGCGATGAAATAGACTGTTAGCGGGAAGCCGTACATCTCCGTGAAAAGCGCGATAATGAAGCCTTGCACCAATCCTGCGGAGCGCCAGTTACGTCTTCCTATGGGTACAACGTAGGCGAGGGTAAAGAAGGAAAGGATCAAGATGCTGCCGACGACAGTCGGCCACTGACCGTAGTGACTAACCGGCTCGTGATCGTCGGGCATATTGTACAGGCCGAGAGCGAGCGAACCCTGCGCGATTACATCGAGTATTAGATACCCAACGTACAGTAGCATAACGGCCGAGAAGATCGCGGCCAACCTCGGACGAAAGCTATTCTCACTCAAGTGAAACACCTACCGATATCGCGTGCGAATCGTCAGGGGATTTTGCCAATATGCCCTTCTTTTTGTGCCCCACTTGAGAAGCTCGTCGTCCCTCCAACTGCGTTGCTCGATGAGGCTCATTTCTGTCAACAGCCTTCAGTCGTGGGGCCCTGGGCACAGGCCGGACGAGGGATGCAACACTTACAGGATGCAACTGCCAACTGAGTCTTCCCTGAGCTACAGATTAAGAGTTCCTGAGAGCACCGATCATTCTTCCTTCGTGAGGACTAGCGCAAGCGAGCTAGCACATTCGCTGGGGATTCAATATAATGATGTCACCACGTGGTCCGCAACTTCCAGCATGCTTGGGCACCCTCGTCGGGTATGGATGCTGCCTATGTAGAGAAGTTACATGGTCGCTCCACAAGTCGAGTTTCGGTGGACGGAGGTTTCTTTACGATGGCGTCGAATCAAGACCTTGGGAAGATTGTTTCGCGCTATACGAGCGATCCGGAGTCGGTTTACAACACCTGGTTCATACAGAGCACAGCCCGCCTCAAAGCGTTCCGCACGATCCGACGTGGAGTTGCCGAGGTAGTGCGATCCGTACGAGAGGGAACCTTCGGGAACGATTTCAAGGGCTCTCCTTTGGAGACAGTGCTAGACAGTATTACCGAGCAGAAGCAGGTTTTCGAAGGCGCGGCCCATCCGTTCTTCTGGAAACCCAAGCTTCGCATCCCCGACATATACGAGAACCAAAATAACAAGCTTCTTTTTGGCCAGTTTCTGGAAAAATGCATGAGCAACTCAAGAGAGGATCGACTGGTGCGGGAAATCTTGGAGCTGGATCGGCAGAGCATAAAGGGACTCGGCCCGGCTGTAGCCAACATTCTTTACTTCCTGCATCCAACGCTGTTTCCTCCCTTCAATACCGCCATGGTTAGGGGTTTTAACTCCCTCTTTGGGGACTCGAAAAAGCTGGGATCGTGGACGGCCTACCTGGAGATGCGCGAGGTCATCAAGAAGGTCAACTCGCAACTCGAACCTCCGCTTTCGAACGATTTGGGGGCGTTCTCGGGCCTATTGTTTGAGATCGGGGTAGGCCGGATAGCAATCGATGCAAACTGTGACGAGGCGCTGGCATTGGCCCGAGAAGAGGTCGAGAAGGCAGTGCGCAAGCGTCACACTCAGGTGCAGGCTGATCAGCGGGAAGAGGACGAGCACCTCAAGATTCAGCATCTTTTGACTACAATCGGTCGGTCACTCGGTTATCGCGTCCACGTTGCTGCCAATGACAGAGGCAAGAAGTTCGAAGGGCAAAGCCTCTCCTTCCTGACCATCGAGGCATTCCCGGACATCGGTCTACCGAAAGATGTTGCCCAAACAGTCAGCTTGATCGACGTGGTGTGGCTCAGGCCGGAGCTCGACGGAATCGTCTGCGCCTTCGAGGTGGAAAAGAGCACATCAATCTACTCCGGCATACTGCGCTTGGTTGACTTGTCGAAGTCACTAGGTGATAAGCAACTCCCCTTGTTCCTGGTCGCTCCCGACGCCAGGGAGAAAGAAATCCAGGCCCAGCTGCATAGGCCCGCTTTTCAGCAAATGCAGGACATCCAGCTGCGCTACATACTTTTCTCCGACCTGTGTGAGCACTGCGCGGGCCTGTGCAAGTTCGGTGAGGACTACCGGGCTGTGCTAAAGATCGCGAAGAGCAAAGGTGAATGAGCCGTTAGATGAAGCCTCAGTCTCAAGCTGTCATCGCCATTCTTATCTCGGAGCCGCTGAGTATCGTCCGAGCGGGACTGCGAGTCCTCCTGGAGCGCGAACCCGACTTTGCGATCGTAGGAGAAACTGGCGACGGGTCCGAACTGGTGGGTCTGATAGCACAACTGAGACCCGATGTTCTTCTCCTCGAACCTAATCTCTGCGACGTTCCCGCCGATCAATTCCTGACGACAATCAGAGAAACTCAACCAGACCTGACCGTGCTGGTGCTGGCCACATTACAAGACGAGCGAACGGCGACGAAACTCCTCGAAGCGGGTGGGGCTGGATGCTTCCTCAAGAGCGATCGGCCCGAGGAACTGATGCGCGGGATACGCACTGCGGTGGCAGGAGAGTTGTCGGTATCGAACACGGTGGCTCGCTGGTTGCTCAAGCGAGTGGGCGACCGTGGACGGCCCTCGGCAATCGAGTCCCTCACCGAGCGCGAGCGTGAGGTGTTGAGTCTGCTCACGGCCGGACACACCAACAAGGAAATCGCTCAAAAGCTGTATCTTTCCGTGCGTACCGTGGAGGTGCATTTGCGCAACATCTATGGCAAGCTAGGTGTTCGTTCTCGCCTTGAGGCCGTGGCGCGAAATGCGCAGCGTGATCTCACCAGCGGAATGGACTAGGTACAAGAATACGTGGAATTACTTACTTCCGTTACGCAAACTCACCGATGAATCGAGGTCTCCTCTCGTGTAGCATAGGACAGGGAGGAGAACTCAAGATGCCCATTGCGGAGCGCTGGACGGCTCGGAGGAAGGACTTATGGTCAACAGCACGATAACTCTGCTCGGCACGCTGCGCGAGTTGCACACTGTGCTACCCGACTACGACCTACAGCGTCTGCGGGACCTGGTTGCCGAGAAGAAGCCGGATCTGCTCTGCGTGGAGATCGACCGAACCGACTGGGAGGCTGGGAACCTGAGCGAGGCACCAATCGAGAGCCGTGAGGCGCTGGCTGGGTTATCGCGCACGAGCGAGATCACTCTGATCCCAATCGGTGAAGGTGGTCACTCCTGGCACCAGAGCGGTATCGCTTTGCCCCGTCGGGGAATCTTCGCATCGATGCGACGATGGCTATCGCAGAAATGCGACGACTCTACAATGAGCCTCATGAGACTGGCTGGTGGAGCACGAGCCATCAACTCCCCCATCGTCGAGCACCTGTGCGGCATGTTGTGCGACCTGCAACTGCTGATAGCGGACTCTGACGCTCGTCGTGCCTGGCAGGTAAGGAATGAGACGTTGCTCGAAGGCGTCGTTTGGATCTTGAGCCGCGATCCTGGGAGACGAATCCTGGTCGCGCTCGATTGTCGCCGCAAGCACTGGCTACGGCGGCAGCTAAAATCCGCCCCCAATGCCACAGTGGTCGATTTCTGGAAGTTCTAGAAACAACCGGACGCACTCTCGTTCCAAGCCAATTGCCATCATATTATCCATCGCCAGGCCAGTCACGCCATTCTTGGCCGGGAGATCGATTGTAAGCGAATGGCCAGATAATTCTGGAGGCAACGAATATGAGCACTGTTGGGACCAAGGACCTGCGCCATTACGAAGAGGAACAACTGATACGTGCTTCGGCCGAAGATGTCTTTGGTTTCTTGGATATCTTTCAGAATCTTTCCAAGCACATGGCGGAACCCACCTGGAAAATGCTGTGGGGATGGATGAGGGTGAAGACGGATGAGAAGGGTGGTCAGGAAGTCGGTTCGGTTGTCTCTCTGACTGGGAGTGTCCTTGGAGTCAAGCTGGCATTGGTTGAGAAAGTAGTTCGAAGGGAACCTCCTTACTGTAAGGCCTGGCAGACTTTCAACGGCATAAATCTTCTTGTCATCGGACATTACACCTTGGGTTTTGAGATTACTCCTCAAGACGGCAACGCAAAAGCAACTGTCTACATCGATTATGAACTTCCAAATTCTGCTCGTACTCGTTGGTTAGGATATTTGTTTGGCGACATGTATGCCAAATGGTGTGTTCGCGAAATGTTGCATGAAGTCCATGCACATTTTCAAACCCTCGCAGGAACACATTAATGCTACGAACCATTAGGGCACGAAAACCCTCTATTACCACAATCAAAGCGTAGTCCGCCCGCATGACCCTCGTTCGTGAACGGGGCAGAAATGGGAGAAACGTTGGACGAAGAAAAGGAATACTACTCGCTCACAATCAGGGCGTGGCGCGCATGGGCCCCTTTCTATGATCTTGTAACCAAGCCCTTCCTCTCAAGGCTAAGAAGCCAAGTGGTAGATTTCGTAAACCCGATGGAGGGCTCACGAATCCTGGATATCGCGACGGGGACTGGTGAGCAGGCCTTCGCCTTTGCGCGAAGGGGCTACGACGTCGTCGGCATTGATCTGTCCGAAGACCTGCTTCGGGTGGCCAAAAAGAAGAACAGGTTTACAAACGCGAGGTTTGAAATCGCGGATGCCACGGATCTGCCTTTCGAGGACGCTAGCTTTGATCTGACCTGCATCTCCTTCGCCCTGCACGACATGCCCTTGAGCATACGACAAAAGGTGCTGAAGGAGATGGTGAGGGTAACCAAACCAAAGGGAACGATACTCATCGTAGATTACGGGTTGCCCAGGAGCAAGATTGGACAGTTCCTGGTCTATCATATCGCGAAGCTCTATGAAGGCCCATACTACTCAGGATTCATCAAATCTGATCTCGTCGCTTTGCTCAGGAAAGCAGGGATCGAGATAGCGAGGGAAACCTCCGTGGTGCTCGGGGTAGGTAGAATCTTGAAAGGAACGAAGATCCAGAGCAGCGCATAGCGGCTTGCCGCTTGATCTCGCTTAGTCATCGATTGGCAGTAAAGGGGGCCATGATGTGGACGACGATCAATCGTTGGAATGTCTACTATGAGGTCCAGGGCGAGGGAGAGCCCGTACTCCTGATCCACGGGATTCCAACCTCGTCGTTCATCTGGCGGAAACAGGTAGCGGCGCTCTCCGCGCGGTTCCGGGTGTACGCGCCGGACCTCCTCGGCTGGGGTCAGTCCGACAAGCCCCACGATTTCGACTACACTGTCGGCGCGTACGCGGAGTTCGTGGACGCGTTTCTCGACCAACTCGGCGTGCGGCAAGTCATACTGGGCGTCCACGACCTGGGCGGCGCCATTGGGTTGGAGTTCCTTAGGCGCCATCCCGACAAGGTCTCGCGTCTGATCATTCTGGACACCTTCGCGCACCTCCCGCTGGCGAAAAAGCTTCCGTGGACATTGCTCTATGGGTTTCTCTACCGACTGCCCGTCGTCGGCAGCACGCTTAACCGTGCTGTATGGAGCGTGGCCGCCAATTGGACGGACAGTTTTGTGACGTTGGCTTTCAACGACAAGAAGCTCGTCTCCAAGGAGCTTGTCGCGAAGTACCGCGAACTGAACCGGGACACACGTCTGACCGATTTGAGGGTGCTCCTCGCCAACGGTATCGACGGTATCACCGGCGCCGTGGAGCGAAACTCGCTCAAGGTGCGAATCCCCACGCTGATCATCTGGGCGGAAAACGATGCGCTGTTCCCCCCGTCGGCGGCTAACCGCCTTCATCGGAACATTCCCCTTTGCTCTTCGCGATC
>JAMDCE010000249.1 GCA_023489135.1 Chloroflexota bacterium | reverse complement strand
GTGGCGTCGGGCCCCTGGGGCCAGCCGGAGAACCAGCTTGGGATGATGTTTACCGTCACCGTCAGATTCAGTTTCAGATTGCGCGAGTGATTGCCGTTGTTCCTGATCCGCAGCAAGGAGAAGAGGGCTGCCTGGTCTTCCGCGACGAAGTCTCTGCGAACGATCGCGATGTCGTCCTGCTCAAAATACATGTCGGCGTAGGCCAGGTGGCTCACGAACTTCTTGCAGTCCCTGAGCAGCCAGGTCCGGTCTTCGCCGGTGATGCCGAAGTAAAGGTTCTCTATTCCCTTGATCGGGTGGGCCCAGATTCCGCCCATCTCCTGCAGCAGGTGCGCGGCGGCCACCGGCCTTTCCGCTTCGGCCGTTTCTGAGAGCCGTTTACCCACCAGGAAGCCGGGACGCCGCCATCCGAGCGGCGGGTAATCACCGCTCTGATTGCCTATCTCGTACAGCCTCTTCCCAGCCAGAAGGAACAAGACCTCGCTGTCGTCCGGGTCCTGCTTGGGGCCGAGCGTTATGTTTCCGAACTGCAGTTCTTGCTCGCGGCTCACGTCAGCGTATGCTCACCAGCGTTTCGTGTACCAGCTCATCCCTCGCTTTGGCCTCTATCGCGGCCACCTCCGGCACAACGCTAGAGAGCGTCTTCAGAATCTGGCTGGCCCAGGTGTAGTTGTGCAAGACGGTGCTCAATCCCGCCCGCCGGATGGCGTCCTTCGCTTCCTGACTCATCGACAGCATGTGGCTTATCACCCGGGCCACGTCGGCCGGGTCGTCCTGCCTGGTGACGAATCCGTCGACGCCGTCGTGCACCTGTTCCGCCAGGCCGCCGGTGTCCGACACCACGCACATCGGGCCGGACTTGCGGGCGTGCATGCGTATCTCGATGGGTGTCAACCCGAAAGGCTCCCGGTAAGCCAGGCTGGCCGCCGCGATGGTGTTTTCCCACTGCAGGAGGCACGCCACCAGCTCCGGGTCGAAGGCGAAGACAAAGGTGGTGTCGAGACCAAGGGCCTGGCTCAGGTCGACCAGCTTCTCCCAGCGGGGCGTCACCATTATTACCGGGTGAGCCTTGCCCTTCAGCTTGGCGGCGGCTTCCAGCAGCACATCGTACCTCTTGTATTCCACGGCCCGTCCCCAGCTGAAGACCAGGGGCTTGTCGATTGGTATGTTATACTCTTTCAGCTTGCCGATGATGTGGTCGCGGGGCCTCAACCGGAAGTACGGATCGGAGGGATTGATCCCGTTGCCGGTGGGAACCATATCCTCCGGCCGCGCGCCGTAATCCCTGGCGACGTGTTCGGACATAAACTCGCTGATGTAGCCCAGCTTGCAGTCCGGCTTCACCTTCGCCCACTGCACGCCCGCGCACTCCACCATTATCCTGTCGGGGTTTGGCAGGGGCATTTCGTGGGTCAGCGCCGTGGAATGCATCACGTAGATGGCCACCACCCTGGCTCCGAAGGCGTCATCCTGCAGCGTGATGTAGATGGGGGCGAGCGCGAAGAGGGAATCGTGGCAGTATATCACCGAGAGATCGTGATGCTGGGCGATGTTCAGAGCGATGGCGGCGCCCGCAGCGCTGGCCGTCTTCCAGTTATCCATCGCTCCCAGGTCGCCCACGCCCCAGGGAGCCTTGGGGAGATAGCCTTCGGAGAAATTGACCAGGTACTCGATCTTCCCCCCCAGCTTCTTCACCTCTTCCTCCGCTTTCTTCTGAAAAGCCGGGTCCCGCCGTTCGTGATTCTTGGCGTACGCGATCTCGAGGAAATAGGGGGTCAGCTTGATGCCCGACTTGCCCAGCTCTTCCTGAAGCCGGGGCATAGCGCCCAGATGGCCTCGGGTCACCGAGGCGACGCCTCCCCCAAACGTCTGAATGCCCTCGAAAGTGATGTGAATGACCGCGAGGTCAAAATCCTGGTTTCCGGGAGCCTTGTTCTTGAGCCCGTTCCTCATTGTTACTCCAATCTCCACAGCCGCAGTTTGGAAGTCAAACAACAACAAATCAGCAGGCCTATATGAACGCCTGCTGTGTACGGTCTGCAAGAAATATACCAGCTACTCGTACTTCGTCACATAACTTTTCCGGGGGTAATACAGAAGTGGGTTCTCCTGCCGCAGCACCTGAGCATCCTCTATCTCTCCGACGAAAATGGTGTGATCCTTAACGTCCAGGCTGGATATCACCTTGCATTTGAGGAACGCCATCGTCTCGGCCAGCACCGGCGTGGCCACCCCGTTCTCCTTCCTGAAGTACTCCATTTCGAGAGGGTCACCCGGGCGCCTGGGTCTGCCGAAGTGGCGGGCGATATCCACGTTGGACACCCCCAGGATATTAACCACGTACCTTCGGGAATTCGCGATCAGCGGATAGGTATTGTGGTGCTTGGAAGCGCTCACCATCAGGTACCGGTGCTCGAAAGACACCTGGCTGACCCAGGTGGCCGTAAACCCCCTTATCTCCCCCTCGTCCTCGGCGCTGACGACGAACACGCCGTTGGCGATCAAATGCAAGGCCTTCTTGAACTCTTCCTGAAACATGGATAACCTCCCTGCCATTAGCCAATGCAATTCCTGTACCGAAGGGCGTGGAACTCACCGCGGAGAGGCAGAGGACGCAGAGCTTTTCTCAATTAACTCTACCGTCTCCGTGGTGAAAGGCTCTCCCGCCCTATGCCGGGCGTCGCTTCAACAGTTGGTCCAGGCGCCTTTCGGGGCGGCTGGCGGCGAAGAACAGCACGCTGCTTAGCAGCAGCGCCAGAATGGCGACCCCGAAGGGTACGACGTACACGCCGGTGGCGTCGAATAGGAAGCCGGCAAAGGCCGGACCGGCCGACCCCCCCACCCGGAAGCCGAGGCTTAGTCCTCCCATCAGCATTCCCAGGGCCTGGCTCCCCACGATGTCCGGCAGTTCCCTGACGTAGGCCGTGTCGGCCACCGAAAGCGCCATTCCAAAGGCTAATGCCGCCGCGTATAGCAGCATCAAATCCGGAGTGATCAGTATGGTGCCCATCGCCAGAGCCGCCACGATCATCGTCCCGATGACGATGCCCCCGGCTCCCAGGCGGTCCGTCACCGGGCCTGATACCAGTCTTCCCGCCAGAGAGCCTACCCCGAAGGAGCTGAGCGCGCCGGCGGCTGCGCCCAGGCCGATCCCTTTGTCCGTGACCAGGGGAGCCAGATGAAGGGAGAGCATCATAAGGGCAAAAGATTGCAGCACCCATACCAGCAAGAGCATCCAGTAGGTTGAAGTGCTGAGGGCCTTTTTCAAGGTTATTTCCGGGATCGGGGAGATCCCTCGTGGCTTCGGGAGGATTGTGGAGCCGGATTGCCCTGTCCCTCGCTCGGGACCCGGCTCTACCGGGGGATTGCGCAGTAGCAGAGAGGGCAGCATTCCCAGCGTGCCTACGGCGAGGCCAATGGCGGCCAGCGCCCCACGCCAGCCCAGGGCTTCGATGGCGTTGAAGATCAGCAGAGGCCCTCCCAGATATGCCAATCCCTGTCCGCTCAGGACTATCGAGATGGCCAGGCCGCGATTCTCCTTGAACCATCTAGCGGTGGTGGTCGTGGGCACGATGTAGGCCCCGGCCAGTCCGGACCCCAGGAACACTCCCAGGAACAGGTAAAGCTGCCAGAGATTCTGAGTGAGCGAGGCCAGCAGGAAAGCGATGCCGCACAAAGCCACCTCCAGCATCATCACCTTCTGGGGTCCGTACTGGTCGATATCCAGCCTGGACGTTAAGCCGAGTGGCACGCCCATGATTACCACTATGCTGAATACCGTGGCCACCGCGCCCCGCTGCCAGCCGAACTCCTCGGCCAGGCGGGGCAAGAAGACGCCAAACGACGAGTAGGGAATCCACAGAATGAGCACGACCGAGAAATTGGCCGCCACCATTATCCAGCGAAAGCGGGGCTTTTCGGTTTGTCGGAGTGCTCGAAGGAGAAAGGCCATCTAACCGTTCCAGCCTAGAGTTGTAAGCTGGATTGTACTACGCGTGGAGGTGAATATCAACGACAGGCGGATTCTCAACTCAGCCCTTGACACCCTGGTCTCGCCTGGAATATGCTAGCGCCGGTAAACGAGCGCGTGCTTGCGGGCTTCGCTCACGACGTCTGGCGCCGAGCTACCTGTGCCACGCTAGCCAGCAGGCCGAGAGGCTTCCTGTGAACAACTTCTCAGATAAGGCCAACTTCATCTGGAGCATCGCCGATCTGCTACGCGATAGTTTCAAGCGGAGCAAATACCAGGACGTCATCCTGCCCCTCACGGTTCTGCGCCGCATCGACTGCGTGCTGGCGCCTACCAAACAGGATGTACTGAAGGTCAACGGCAAGCTCAAGGGCAAACTGGAAAACCTCTATCCCCAGCTCTGCAAGGCGTCCGGCTTCGCCTCTTACAACACCTCCCTGTACGACTTCGAGCGGCTGCTGGACGATCCGCAGAATCTGGCTGCCAACCTCCGCGCCTACATCAACGCCTTCAGCGACAACATGCGCGAGGTGCTAGAGAAGTTCGACTTCAGCAATACCATCTCCAAGCTCGAGGAGTCCGGACTCCTCTTTCTGGCGCTGGAGAGGTTCAAGAACATCGACCTCCACCCCGTCAGGGTCAGCAACCTGGAAATGGGGTACATCTTCGAGGAACTGATTCGCAAGTTCAACGAGGCGCTCAACGAAAACCCCGGCGAGCACTTCACTCCGCGCGAGGTGATCCGGCTTATGGTCAATCTCCTGCTGGCTCAGGACCAGGACGCGCTGAGCCACAACCACATCATTCGCACCGTCTACGACCCCTGCTGTGGCTCCGGGGGCATGCTCACCATCGCCAAGGAGCGCATCCTGGAGATAAATCCCAACGCGGACGTCTATCTCTTCGGCCAGGAGGTCAACCCCGAGACCTTCGCCGTTTGCAAGTCCGACCTGTATATCAAGACCCCCAACGGCCGTGACGCGGAAAACATTCGGTTTGGGAGCACCCTGTCCAACGACCAGCACCGAGACAATCGCTTCCACTACCTCCTGACCAACCCGCCCTACGGCAAGGAATGGAAGAACGACAAAGACGCCGTGGAGCAGGAGGCCGAGAAGGGCTACGCCGGGAGATTCGGTGCCGGCCTGCCGCGCAGCAGCGATGGCCAGCTACTTTTCCTCCAGCACATGCTCGGGCGCATGAAGTCCCCGAGGGACGGAGGGAGCCGGGTGGCCATAGTAATGAACGGCTCGCCCCTCTTCACCGGCGACGCCGGCAGCGGTGAGAGCGAGATCCGTCGCTGGATCCTGGAGAACGACTGGCTGGAGGCCATAGTCGCCCTCCCCGAGCAGCTCTTCTACAACACCGGCATCGCCACCTACGTCTGGGTGCTCACAAACCGCAAGCCCAAAGAGCGATCCGGCAAGGTTCAGCTCATCAACGCCACGAGCCGGTGGGTGTCCATGCGTAAGAGCCTGGGCGACAAGCGCCGCGAGATCTCCGAAGCCCAGATCGAGGCCATAACCGACACATACCTTTTGTTACAGGAGGGCGAACAATCGAAGATCTTCGATTCTACGGACATCGGCTACCGCAAGATCACCGTGGAAAGGCCCTTGCGATTGAACTTCCGGGCCAGTTGGGAGCGCATCGCCCGGTTACGGGACGAGTCGGCTTTCCAGAACCTGGCTGTGAGCAAAAAGAAAAACCGGGCAGAGAAGGTCGCCGAGGAGGCCGAGGGTAAGAAGCGGCAGGAAGCGATCGTGAACATGCTCTCGGCTATGCCCGAGACCCTTTTCAAGGATCGCCCCACCTTCGAGCGGGTTCTGGATGTGGCCGCTCGGGACGCAAGGGTCAATCTCGCTGCCCCATTGCGCAAAGCCATCCTTGCGGCGCTCTCGGAGCGCGACGAAGGTGCCGAGGTCTGTCGCGACAGAGAGGGCAACCCCGAGCCCGACCCCGAGCTTCGCGATTTTGAAAACGTTCCCCTGAAGGACGACGTGTTCGCCTTCTTCGAGCGCGAGGTCAAGCCCTACGTCCCCGACGCCTGGGTCAACACCGCCATCCGCGACCGGAAAGACGGTGAGATAGGTAAAGTAGGATACGAGATCAACTTCAACCGTTACTTCTATAAGTACCAGCCACCGCGTCCGCTCGAAGAAATCGAGGCGGACATTAGGACCCTGGAGAAGGAGATCCTAGAGATGTTGAGGGAGGTGGCGGGGTGAGTAACACCTTGACGCCCACGCAACCGGATCTCGCATCCAACTGGAAACCCTACCCCTCCTACAAGGAATCGCACGTTTACTGGCTGGGATGCATTCCAGTACACTGGGAGGTGAAGCGTCTGCGATTCGCCTGTCGCGTGAATCCCCCGAAGTCGGAGTTGGCGCATCTGCACAAGGATACCCGGGTCTCCTTCTTGCCGATGGAGCGCATCGGAGAGGACGGAAGCCTAACGTTTGGTGAGGAGCGAGCCATTGAAGATGTGTGGCAGGGCTTCACCTATTTCCGAGATGGGGACATTATCGTTGCGAAAATCACCCCGTGCTTTGAAAACGGAAAGAGCGCTCATTGCCTTGGCCTTGCGAACGGCGTCGGCTTTGGCACGACGGAGCTGCACGTCCTCAGGCCAGACGAAGGTGTTCACTCACAATTCGTCCTCTACCTTATCAGATCGCACGTATTCCGGTCCTCAGGGACGGCGTCGATGTATGGATCAGCAGGACAGCAGCGGTTACCAGACCATTTTGTTCGCAACTTCGCGATGGCCTTACCCCCACTTCCCGAACAACGCGCCATCGCTGCTTTCCTCGACCGGGAGACTGCCAAACTGGATGCCCTCATCGCGAAAAAAGAGCGGCTGATTGAGCTCCTGCAGGAAGAGCGTAGCGCGTTAATATCCCGTGCTGTCACCAAGGGGCTCGACCAGACTGTGCCGATGAAAGACTCGGGGGTGGAATGGCTGGGAGTGCTTCCGGTCCACTGGGAAATCTGCAGGGTTAAGTTCCTGGCAACCCAGGTTACGAGCGGATCGCGTGGTTGGGCTCAACACTACAGCGACGAGGGTCCGATGTTTCTGCGGATTGGTAATCTAACGCGCACGTCCATCAACCTGGATCTTAGTGAGGTTCAGCACGTTTACCCTCCCGAAGGTGCCGAAGGATGGCGGACGCGTGTCAGCGAAAACGATGTGCTCATCTCGATAACAGCTTACGTCGGTTCCGTCGGGGTTGTGGGGGACGACATTGGAGAGGCTTACGTGAACCAGCACATAGCGCTCGCACGCCCGCATCAGTCCAAGGTTGAGCCGCGCTGGTTGGGATACTGCCTGCTTTCCCAGGTTGGGCAGGATCAGTTCAGAATGCTGCTCTACGGAGGCACAAAGGATGGCCTCGGCTTGGAAGATGTTCGCAATCTGATGGTCCTTGTTCCCCCGAAGCAGGAGCGGTGCAGCATCGCAGCTTTCCTCGACCACGAAACCGCCAGAATCGACGCTCTCATAACGAAGGTCCGGGAAGGGGTTGATAGGCTCAAAGAGTACCGCACCGCCCTCATCTCGGCTGCGGTCACGGGCAAGATCGACGTGCGAGGGGAGGTGGAGGTATGAGTGATAACCGTTCGTTCGGCGATCCGTCGCGGTACTATGCGGAGACTATGTACACCCCTGACGTTAGCGGCGCCTGGTCTTACACCTCACGACACGAAAAAATGCTCCATGACCTGCTGGAAGAGCACCACGACGATCTTCCTAATCGGGTATTTAGAACATACAAACAGTGGAATTTGATCGTCCGCGAGCACCTCCGAACGGAATCGGCCCTTCGCCTGGCGGTAGGAGACGATAGGCAGGAGGTGCCGGTTCGCGTAATGGCCGGACTTCCAGCTCCAATGGCCTATCTAGTCGATCAGGTCGATAATCATTTCGTCTGGAGGCTCGCTCTGAACCGGCCCCTGCTTCAGACCATGAAGAACGGTTTGGAATTCTCCCGAACGAGCTCGGAAGCCATCGCGGCGTTGCTGCAAACGGATGATGTTGCAGGGCTGCATGAAAAACTGGCCGTCACCGAAAAGATCGCTTTTGCTATCCTCCAGGCACTTGATGCTCACAAACTCGTGGAAAAGATAGGCAGCATCGACCAAGACATCCTGGGAGCTTACTTCTTCCGCAGAGTTGAAATCCGGTTGTACTGGATGGTGATAGGCATCGTGGCATCAATCCTCGGAGTCTCGGTGGACTCGCTGACCCTGGTCACGTTGATCCACGAGCTCGCTCATGCCTACACCCACCTCGGACGGGATATCGATGGGGCCAGATGGGAGACTACGGCGTTTGCGGAAACCGACCTGGACATCGTCGAGGGCCTGGCCCAGTTCTATACCTCGGCCGTCTGTGAGAAACTGAGGGATCGGCAACCCAACGCCTCGTATACTTTTCGAGAGCTTCTGAACATCCAAGGTGGCCCGTACAGGGCCCATGAGAACTGGGTCACTAATAACGCGCGAGCGAGTGAGATCATCAGGGTGTGCATGTTGGAGTGCCGGTCTAATAAGATCGTCAGCCATCCGATGTTTCTCGAACGGGTGGAGGATGCCAGGCGACGAATGGGGCTGCCCGCTCCGGCTGCACAGCGATCACTCCCTGTGTGAGGCACTGATTTGCAGCGCTTGCAGTGTCGAAGCCCCGGACGATTTCAATCGCTTCTTCACCATTGACCTGGTGCAATCCGAGAGGAGCCGAATCCGGTGACGGAGTTATACCACATCACCCACATCGGCAATCTGCCATCTATTCTAGGCCACGGTGGCCTCTGGTGCGATAACTCCCGCGTCGAAAAGGGCCTCGCTACCAGGGGAATTGCCCACGACCATATAAAAGTCCGCCGCGCGCAGAGGGTCGTCCCTCTGGGCGCTGGAGGTACTCTCGCTGACTACGTGCCCTTCTACTTTGCGCCTCGTTCGCCGATGCTGTACGCTATTCACACCGGCTACGTGGTGGGGTATAATGAGGGGCAGGAGCCCATCGTGCACCTGGTAAGCTCAGCGGACAAGGTCGTCCGGAGCCAGATGCCTTTCAGCTTTACCGATGGGCACGCCGAGATGGCGATCAGCAGTTTCTTCGATAGTCTGGCCGACCTCAATAGAATTGACTGGGACATCATGCAAACCGCCTATTGGAGAGACACATCGCTGGATGGCGACCGCAAGCGAAAGCGCCAGGCCGAATTCCTGGTGTATCGGTTTTTCCCTTGGTCGCTTGTTACCGAGATTGGAGTCATCAGCTCCGCTATGGCCGATCGGGTTGAGGCGATAGTTACCGGCGCTAATCACCAGCCCAACATCGCCGTGCGGCGGTCATGGTACTACTAGGAGGGCGTTATGATCGAGCACGTCAGGGGTAACCTGCTGGAAGCGGACGTCGAGGCCCTCGTCAACACGGTCAACACAGTAGGCGTGATGGGCAAGGGCATCGCGCTTCAGATTCGGCAGGCGTTTCCGGCGAACTACGAGGAGTACCGGAAGGCCTGCAAGCGAAGCGAGGTGCGACCCGGCCGGATGCTTGTCGTTCCTACCGGGACGATGACCAATCCGCGCTATATCATAAACTTCCCTACTAAGCGCCACTGGAAGGGCAGGGCCAGGCTCGAAGATATCGAATCGGGCCTGCGCGCGCTGGTGGAGGTGGTAGAACAAAAGGAAATTCACTCGCTCGCCGTCCCTCCGCTGGGCTGCGGCAACGGCGGTCTGGAATGGTCTGAGGTGCGTCCCTTGATCGAGGCCGCGCTTGCGCCATTGAGCGAGGTCCGAATTCTACTTTACTTACCGCAAGGCGCTCCGAGCCCTGAGGCCATGCGGGTAGCGACCGAACGGCCGAAGATGACTGCCGGCCGAGCTGCTCTGGTGGGGTTGCTTGCCAATTATGCCCTGCCGGGGTATCGCCTCACTTTGCTCGAAGTCCAGAAGCTAGCCTATTTCCTCCAGGCCTCTGGCGAATCGTTGCGCCTAAAGTTCGCCAAGCAACATCACGGCCCGTATGCAGAGAACCTAAATCACGTCCTTCAGCGCATAGAGGGCCATTTCATCCGCGGATACGGGGACCGAACCCGCAACCCTTCGATCCGGCTCCTCTCGGGCGCCGTCGACGAGGCCGAGGCATTCCTGGGAGCGCACCAGGATACCCGTCGGAGGTTGGAGCGGGTGTCGCGTCTGATCGAGGGTTTCGAGACGCCCTACGGCATGGAGCTCCTGGCTACCGTGCATTGGGTGGCGCAGGAAGACCCCCAGATCAGGCTAGACGCCCGCGCGGCGGTCAACGCCGTGTGGGCCTGGAATGAGCACAAGCGCAGGACCTTCAAGGCCGAGCACATCGAGGTGGCCTGGGCGCGGCTGCGTGAGCAGAACTGGATCTGAGGGCCGTCCCGTCGCCGGAGGTGCGGTGGGTGTATGCGGTGGACATCTCCGAAAAGAACTTCGAGGAAACCATCGAGGCCGTCCTGCTGTCGGAGGCGCCAGATTCCGACGCGGATCGGGCTCGAATCACGCGTGAGGAACGCTCTTCATACGGCTACTTTAGCCCCGGCGGGTACTCCAAACGGAAGCCCGAGGATTACGACCGTGCTCTCTGCCTGATTCCCAAGGACTCGCTCAACTTCATCTACGCCACCCAGCCCAAGGAATGGGACAGGTTCAAGCAGCAGTACGACGCCGAGGCCCGGGATAAGTTCATCCAGCGCCTGGTCCACGAGGTCCGCCATCGCGGCACGCTCGACATCCTGCGCCGCGGGATCAAGGCCAATGGCTGCAAGTTCCAGCTGGCTTACTTCCGGCCCTCCAGCGGGCTCAATGCCGAATTGCAGCGCCTCTACGAGGGCAACCTCTTCTCCGTGGTCCGCCAGCTCAAGTACAGCCAGAAGAACGAGAATAGCCTCGACCTGGCCCTCTTTCTGAACGGTCTCCCGATTTTTACCGCCGAGCTCAAGAACCCGCTCACGGGACAAAACGTCGAGGATGCCGTCAAGCAGTACCGCACCACGCGCGACCCCCGCGAGGCCTTGTTTTCTTTCGAGCGCTGTCTGGCGCACTTCGCGGTCGATCCGGATCTGGCCTACGTGGCCACCCACTTGCAAGGGGCGAAGACCGTCTTTCTACCCTTCAACCAGGGGCGCGGAACGGGAGCCGGCAACCCGCCCTCTCTAGGCGATTTCGCCACCGCTTACCTGTGGCGCCGCATCTGGTCGCGCGACTCCGTCCTCGACCTGATTCAGAACTTCATTCAGGTGGTCGAAGAAGAGGACGATTATGGCCGGAAGACCGGCAAGAAGAGCCTGATCTTCCCTCGCTACCACCAGCTCGACGCGGTTCGCCGCCTGCTCTTAGACGCCCGTTCCACAGGCCCCGGCCAGCGTTACCTCATCCAGCACAGCGCGGGCAGCGGAAAAAGCAACTCCATAGCCTGGCTGGCGCACCAACTGGCCAGCCTGCACGGGCCCGACGACAAACGCGTCTTCGACTCCATCATCGTCATAACCGACCGCCGCGTCCTCGATCGCCAGCTTCAGCGCACCGTCCGGCAGTTCCAGCAGACCATGGGCGTGGTGGAGAACATCGACAAGACCTCCCGCCAGCTGAAGACCGCATTGGAGGATGGCAAGAACATCATCGTCACGACCCTTCAGAAGTTCCCGGTCATAGTGAAAGAGATCAAGTCGCTGCCGGGCAGCCGCTTCGCCGTGATGATCGATGAGGCGCACTCTTCCCAGAGTGGGGAAAGCACCCAGAGCCTCAAGGCCGTTTTGAGCGCCGGCACTTTAGAAGAGGCGGAAATGGAGGAGAGTGACGCGGATCAGGACCTGGAGGATCGCATAGCAGCCGAGGTGAAGAAGCGCGGACCACTCCCCAACGTCAGCTACTTCGCCTTCACCGCCACCCCCAAGCAGCAGACGCTCGAGCTGTTCGGGGAGAAACATCCGGATGGCCGCTTCGCCGCCTTTAGCCTCTACTCCATGCGCCAGGCCATCGAGGAGCGGTTCATTCTCGACGTCCTGGAGAAAGACGGTC
>JAMDCE010000603.1 GCA_023489135.1 Chloroflexota bacterium | reverse complement strand
AGGCGCTGAACCAACTGCTGACCTACAACTATATTCCAGCTCCGCTCACTGTTTTTCAGGATGTCTCAGAGCTACTCCCCGGCCACCAACCAGATTCACAAACTGCGACACTTCCTTGCGGGTCCGAAACATAGGTAACATGACGATATCAGCACCCATGCTGAGAACCTGCTCAACTTCATGGGGAGTGCCGATATTGATAGGATTGATGCGCGCCAGGATTTGGGCTTTATTCACGGAAGGGCGCAGGTTGGCGATGTCTTCAAACGCGTGGTCCGAAATATGCGTATCAAGATGGCCCTGTCGCTCAAGCTTCCCCAGGCGTTCGAGATCCACGAAGATACGATCAACACCGGCAGCCTCGGCGGCTTGGGCAATATCCGGTCGGTTCGTAATCAGCATGAGGATTAGACGAGGTAACAGGAGTATCACCTCCAGCCGACTCACTAGGGATGGTGAATCGAGGTTTCCGCTGCCGGTGGTGGCACCAAATCTGTACGATCTATGAAGAGGCGATGCCATAGCTCGACAGTAAGCAAGAGGCGCAACTGGCGGGTGTAGTTTACGGCACCTGCCTGATGTTGGTCCAACATCTCACTCACAGTCGCAGTGTTGAAATAGCCGCGCTGCGCAGTGCGAGAGTCCAGTAGGATCTCGCGGCTGTATTGCCTGAGCTTGTCGCGAAACCATTCCCCGATGGGCACCGTAAACATTTGCTTCTTCCGATACAGAATTTCATGGGGTAAGGTGCCTTCGACTTCGAGAGCTTTCTTTAGAATGTATTTCGTCTCCTGGCCTCGCAGCTTCAGGTTCGACGGCATGCGCAAGGATAGGTCAACCATACGCGGATCGAGGTATGGAGACCGTGCCTCTAGCGCCACGGCCATTGCCATGCGATCAGGTTTGACCAAGTTGTTGTTATTGAGCAATGAGCGGATGTCGCCATAGAGAATCATATCCAGGGGGTTCTTGGAGCCGGCCTGATTGAACAACTGAGCAAACACGTGGCTTGAGTCCGTAGTATGGACAGCATCAGCGAGGCCTCCCGAGAGCAACCGGTTTTTTAGGGTCTGATTGAATACAGCAGTGAAGTCCGCGTACTGCTGGGCTACTGCTACCGGACTAGCAGCTTGCGGGTGGAGGGCTATAAAGTCGCGGACTCGTTCATAGCCCGCAAACAGTTCGTCCCCCCCGTCACCCGTGAGGACAACTGTCACTGTCTCTTTCGCCAACTGTGAAAGCACTAACGTCGGAAGGAACGACGCGTCCCCAAAAGGTTCATCCAGGTGCCAAATTACTCTTTCCAGCATGCCAATAAACATGTCCGGATCGACCACTAGGTCGTGATGATCCGTGGCAAAGAGGCCGGCCACTTGACGCGCGTAAGGAAGCTCATCAAACCGCGGGTCGGTAAAACCAATTGAGAAGGTGCTTACGGGTTGATCGCTAAGAGCACTCATCGTGGCAACAACCGAGCTTGAATCAACGCCGCCGCTAAGGAATGCACCGAGGGGCACGTCACTGCGGAGTCGCACTCGGGTGGCTTCGCGAAGGGTTTCGAGGATGTCGTCGACCCATTCACGCTCGGAACGCTCTTCCGGAGCTAACCTTGGGGTCCAATACGCCTGAGTCTTCACCGTCCCGCCGCGGGCGATAAGGAAGTGGCCGGGGAGTAGCTCTGAGACATCCTGAAAAACAGTGAGCGGAGCTGGAATATAGTTGTAGGTCAGCAGTTGGTTCAGCGCCTCGAGATTGACCCGACGGGGAAATCCCGGGTACGCGAGCAGCGCCTTGATCTCTGACGCAAAAATCAGCCGTCCATCCAGAACCGCATAGTGGAGTGGCTTCTTCCCCAACCGGTCGCGCGCTACGACAAGTTCTCGCTTTGTTCCGTCCCACAGGGCGAAGCCGAACATACCGTTAAGCTTCGCGAACATCTCTGTGCCGTACTCTTCATACAGGTGCACAAGCACCTCGGAGTCGCTGTTCGTCCGAAAGCGATGCCCGCGGCTCATCAGGTCTGAGCGTAGCTCTAGATAATTGTAGATTTCACCGTTGTGGACAACCCATATCGACTCGTCCTCATTCGGAATCGGCTGATCGCCTGTCTTCAGGTCAATGATGCGGAGCCGACGCATGGCAAGTCCCAGAAACCCTTGCACCAAGACTCCGCGATCATCGGGTCCGCGGTGAGTCATCTGGTCGCACATCTGAACCAAGACGTTGGGATCATCCAAGGACTTCCCATTTAGGTCTAGGACCCCAGCAATGCCACACACGACAGGGATTCACCTCAAATACGTCAGTTCGTTCCCCTACCTGACAACACCTGCCGCACCGTCCTCAGAATGATGACCAGATCCGTCCACAACGAGGCCGATCGCACGTAAGTCAGATCCCATTCCAAGCTCTCTTGAAACGTCAGGAGGCTGCGCCCGTTGATCTGGGCTAGGCCAGTTATACCAGGGGGCGCAGAGTGCCGCGCCTGGAACTGTGCCGGGGTGTAGTAGTCAACTTGCTCTGGTGTGATGGGTCTTGGGCCTACCAAGCTCATGTGGCCCAAGACGACGTTCAAGAGTTGCGGAAGCTCGTCAATACTAGTCCTGCGCAGCAGTCCGCCGACGCGCGTAATCCGGGGATCGTTATTATCTGTATAGTGGGGGCCCATGTTGGGGGCATCTTTCACCATGGTTCGGAATTTGAAAATCCTGAAGGTTGTCCCGTTGCGTCCCACCCGTTGTTGGCGAAAAAGCACCGGGCCCGGCGAGTCTAGTTTGATGACAGCTGCAACAACTACGAAAAGAGGTGAGAGTAGAATTAGCCCGATTGTGGCCAGGCAGAAATCACGCAAACGTCTCAACGTCCGTATCCACCCTTTGCCGCCCTCCAACAGAACTTAATGCCCCCCCGCCGTCCTTTCAAGTAGCACCTCCGCCACAAGAAAGTCCAACTCTGTGTCGATGTCGGCCGATTCCAGAGGATTCATGATCAGCGGAAGAGTTCGATCACCCAAAAGGCGACCCTCTTGTCGTATCAACTTGGGTCTTGTAACGTAGAGGGCGCCGTTGATTCGGTACGATGATGGACAGTCTTGGCGCCGTCGATACGTCTCCCCGCCTTCGATGAAGTTCTGAAGATAACCGTCAGAACCGATGACCTTTAGCCACTGAGGGGGGTGTTCGTTGAGGCACACCCCCACCACTGAATCGGCGTCGCTGTTCAGTAAGGCCTCAATTCCGGCATCTACGACCGAAGCCGTTCTCAGCGGTGAAGTGGGTTGGAGGAGTACTACAACATCGGGGACATACCCTTCAGCCCGCTCCAGAGCTGCAAGCAAATGCTGAATAACTGGGGCCGTCGGAGTTGTATCGGTTGCCAGTTCCTTCGGCCGGAGGAGAGGAACCTCTGCGCCGAGTCTACGTGACACAGCGGCAATCTCTTCATCGTCGGTTGACACCACCACTCTGGGCCTGAACCGACTTCTCTGAGCGGCGTCAATGCTATGGCCAATGAGCGGCATCCCCCCAAGAAGACGCACGTTCTTTCGTGGCACTCCTTTGGAGCCCCCCCGCGCCGGGATGGCGGCCAGAACGTGGAGGTTATCCTTCCGGCTAGGTATAGCTTCTGCCGACATTGCAGAGATCACCACCCGTTCGCAGAGGCAGACTGCGTGTTCCGCTGGAGAGCCAGGAGTAGCTCATGGAGCCGATTACCAGGGCCCCAGGCATAAGCATAAGCCCTGTCGAGTATCCAAAGACACCGCCCGCGATGGACAGTGCGATGGAGATGAGGGCAGGTGTAAGTGAGCGTGCCTCACGGGTGACAAAGAACCAAACATCACGGGCCACTAGGGCACCGGCAACCAGTCCCACCGCTGCAACTGGCGTGATTGGCGGTTTAAGCAATAGCCTCCCCGCCCCATGGTTAAGCACCCCAAAGATGAATTGCGAGCCCCCGCCGTAAAACGTAACCAGCTTCCTGATCATTTCGGCCGCATAGGGCAGCACAACCGCCGCGGGCAGTAGAGCAACCCAGGCCAGTCGCTTCGACCAGCCAGACGTGCCCGGGAACCATAGTTGCACGGCTATGATTTGTAGTGTGGCTACGACCAGAGTGCCCGTGCTTACAGATGCCAAGAACAGCCCTGCGAGTAACAAGAAACCGTCCCCTATCTTGAGGCGCCCAAAAACGGCCTGCCGGGTCTGCGCCAAGAGAACCATGGCCATACCCAGGAACGCGTGAATGAGTCGCCCGTGCATGACTAAGGACAGTATAATGGCGGCTGCGTAATAGAGCCGCGACTCGGACTCTGGCCTACCTAACACTAGCGCTATCTGTCGCAATACAAACCACAACGCCAGCATGCTGAGACCGGCATAGAAGCCGTAAACCCGGTCGATATCAAGCCCGGACCAGTTTGCGACCAAAATGGCCGGATAGGCCACCAGGAACCTGGGGGCATGGGGATGGAGGGTCCGTATCAAATTCAGCACTGAGGCCCCCCTGAGAACACGTGCCTGGTCATAGAGGTCAAAGCGAAATGCGCCCCCCATGAGCAGGACGAGGTAGATGGAAAGCGGTAGCATGACAGACGCCCCCACGAACCGGCTACCATAGGCGAAGATCAAAACAAGGACGATTGCCAAAACTACTCCCCAGCCGACCTTGGGGAAACCGCCAATGAATGCGGCGCTCAGTGAAGCTGCCAGGAATACCAGTACTCCGTTCCAACGTTCCGTCTTGTGCACCCCCGAATTCCTACACGGTTAGCCTTTTTAGCAATAAACGAGCATCCAGGGGCACTGTCGAGAGGAGTTCGGCAACGCGAGGTCCCGTCCGCCCGTCACCATACGGGTTCCTTGCCCGCCGAGCCTGCGCTCGAAACTCCTGGTCCGTAAGAGCCTTGGCCAGCGCTTGCCGAATTTCCGTCACGTCGTAGTCGGCATCAATGACGTTTTCGGCTCGTTCCCGACCTGCCTGTCGCAGACCGATATTGACAACAGGGAGACCGACGGAAGGCGCTTCGATGATGCCGCTGCTGGAGTTTCCTAAGAGTGCCTTAGCATGCTGCAGCAACCCTAGGTAATCTTCATGTGCCAGGTTCCGAAAGCAATGAAAGCCCGGCTTGTTCTCAAATTCCTGAATGGCGGAGATGATCCCGAAAGAACCGGCATCCGCATTGGGATAGATCACTACAACATCAAGTTCGGTGTCGTCAACTGCGGTCAAAATCTGATGCATCTGTGCCTGAGTGTCGTGGATGCCAACCGTCTCTGGATGCTGCACCACTACAACGAAGGGACGACGCAGCTCTCGGCCTAAACGATCCTGCAGGTCGCGCCACTCCTGTCTACGTGCATTCACAATACTGTCCAAGCCTGGTGCACCGACTACGTGGATACGCCATTCTTCCTCTCCCATCGCCCGCACCCTCTCGGCCGCTCTCTCATTGGCAACCAAATGGATATGAGCCAGCCTGGTAATCGCATGGCGAACGGGTTCATCTACACTGCCGTAGCTGCTCTCGCCGCCGTGAAGGTGCACCACCGGGACGTTGAGATGGATGCCCGCGATTGCCGCCGCCAGTGGCTCACCCCGGTCTCCCAGCACAACCATGACGTCCGGCCGTAACGTTTCGATTGCTTGAGCAATCCCGATGATGCCCAGCCCAATGCCTTTGGCCTGAGCTCCTGGAGTACTGCCAGCAATGAGCATGCTGACCTCGGAGGAGATGACGAAGCCGTCCCTTCGGATTTCCTCTATGCTGTTGCCATACTCTGGAGCAAGATGCATCCCGGTTACAAGCAGCTGAAGCTCCAGGCCAGACGTGCTCTGGATGGCCCGCATTATCGGTTTGAGAAGTCCGTACTCAGCCCGAGTCCCTGTGACGACACAGACCTTAGTCATGAACAGCCTCCTACACGAGGTCGTCCCAGGTTATGGGTTCCCCGGCGCGGAGCCCCCTGCGAGTCCTGCGGCCCTGGAGCAGATCCAAGTACTTGGGAGGAATTCCTGTACCGGGGCGTTGAACGGCGATCAAATCCCCAGCAAGTACCGCCCCGGGGGCTACCTCTACGGCAGCTACGATGCTGCGCCTGGCGACCAGGGCGACATCTTTCTCGGCTGGCGCCGGGCGCTTCCGCCCATCTCCCAAGGCGACCTCCACCTGGCGTATAGAACGAACCAATTCTGAGAGCTCACCGGGCTCCAGGGACGATTGGTGGTCTGGGCCACCCATTCGTCGGTCAAGGGTGAAGTGCTTTTCAATGGAAACAGCACCAAGGGCGACGGCCGCCAAGGGTACCGCAATGCCGGGTGTATGGTCCGAGTAGCCTACCGGCACCCGAAAGGCCCGGGCCATGGTAATGAGCGACCTAAGGTTTGTCTGCTCAACGGGCGCAGGGTAGCTGGAGACGCAATGGTACAGCACTACCTGTTCGTTCCCAGCTTCGGCTACGACCCCAAGGGCTTCTTCAACCTCTCCTAGGGTCGCCATCCCTGTAGAGATCAACAGTGGCAGCCCCTTACCAGCAACATGGCGAAGCAGCGGCAAGTTCGTTAAGTCCCCTGAGCCAACCTTCAGGGCGGGAACACCGAGTTCCACCAGAAGGTCAGCACTTGCTGTATCGAAGGGCGTGGACAGAAAGGTAATTGCCGTGCTGCGCTGCATACCGGGCCAGCGTCCAGTGGTTGGCAGGCGAGAGCTCCAGACGTCGAAGCATGTCGAGTTGGTTTTCAACTGCGCCTGTTGTATCCTTCTGGTACTCGGCCTTGGGGGCATACACTGACGCCAGGCTCTTAGCCGAAAACGATTGAAACTTGACGGCATCGGCTCCCCCTTCCACCGCAGCATCAATTAGCCGTTTAGCGGTTTCCAGGCTGCCGTTGTGATTCACGCCAGCTTCGGCGATGATGAACACCGGCTGTCCGTGACCCAGCATTCGCGAGCCAACGCGCACCTCTTGCATGCGTAACCCTCGCCTTCGCTTACGACTGAGTCACAGGATTCTCAGTGTTCAGGCTACCCTGCCTGGAAGCTGCGACCTCGTCATGGGCTTGGGTGCCCCACTTGTAGCTTGGTACCACTTCTAGAAGGACCCGGCGGATAGCCTCTCCATCCCCTGATGTGGCGTGACCTAGAAGGGCATCTAATTTATCATCCGCGATCGATATCCGATCGACCACGGCATTCGACACCAGGATGCGGGGGTGTGCGGTTCGGGTGTACTTCTCCTCGTCGTACATTAACTCTTCATATAGCTTCTCTCCCGGGCGCAAGCCGGTGAACTCAATCTTGATATCAACCCCCGGTTCCAAGCCGGATAGCCGAATGAGGTTCTCAGCCAAATCGAGGATTCGAACGGGTTCGCCCATATCAAGGATGAAAGTTTCGCCGCCTTTGGCAAGGCCGCCTGCCTGAATAATCAGCCGCACCGCCTCTGGAATTGTCATGAAGAAACGGGTCACGTCCGGATGGGTAACGGTGACAGGTCCCCCTCGGCTAATTTGACGCTTGAAGATCGGGATTACGCTTCCTCGACTGCCGAGGACATTCCCGAAGCGGACCGCCGCAAAATGTGTGATGCCATGCTGATTCATGCTCTGGACGACCATTTCGGCGACCCGCTTGGAGCTCCCCATGACCGACGTCGGGTTTACGGCTTTGTCGGTGGAGACAAGGATAAACCTGCTAGCGCCAAATGCAACCGCCTCCCTGGCGACAATGCGGGTTCCGAACACGTTGGTCTTAATGGCTTCTTCCGGATGTTCCTCCATAAGCGGAACATGCTTGTGCGCAGCCGCATGGAAGACCACATCTGGCCGCCAACGTTCGAAGACGCGGTGCACCTTCTCTTCGTCGCAAACATCCGCCACTGACAGGTGCTTTGGGCATCGTAACCCGAGTACATCCAACTCCAGGGCGCCCTCGAAGATACCATTTTCTTCGTGGTCTAACAGAATGAGCATTGCTGGCTCAAAGAGGGCAACCTGGCGACAGAGCTCGCTGCCAATGGAACCACCTGCACCGGTGATCAACACGCGCCGACCTCGGAGGTATGAGCCCATGGACGTCATGTCAATGTCTATGGACTCTCGCCCTAAGAGATCTTCGATCTGCACTTCTCGGATTTGGCTAAAGGAGATCCGCCCGCTCAAAACTTCATAGATTCCCGGAACGATCTTGACCTGTACCCCTGTAGAAACAAGCGTTGTGTGCAGCTCGCGCAGGGTCTGCCGAGGCGCGGAGGGCATGGCAATAACGACTTCACCGATAGCCCTTTCTTTCAAGATCTGTGCTAGTTGATCCCGTCCACCCAACACCGGTATATTCGCGACAACCCGTCCGTGCTTTGCAGGTTCATCGTCCAGGAAACCAACTACTTCGACGCCGAGCTCACTGTGTCTTGCCAACTCTCGGACGACTATCGCTCCCGCTTCGCCCGCACCGTAGATGAGAGCACGCCGAATGTGGACTTGCCTCGGTACAGCAGATTCCACCGAAGAGAGGAGCAGAACTTTTCCATACCTAAGCCCCGCTACCAGGGAGGCGTTGGTCAGAATCGTGGTGATCAACACACTGCGGGGAAACAGATGCGGTCGTTGAACCATGAGTGGAGGCAAGTAAACCAACAGTGCCAAGGCGCCTGTGGACACCAATACTGAAAGCACCAACCTGCTGACCTCGCGGAAACTGGAGTATTTCCACAAGCTGGAGTACATCCCGAAAAGATGAAAAATCAGCAGGCTCAGAGCTGTATAAGGCAACGCCACTAGTCCAAACACTCTGAGATAATCCAGGGGAATGGCCCCATCAAATCGCAGCGCAAGAGCTAGCAGCGCGCCCAGATTGAGCACTATGAGATCGCCAAGCATGAGATAAACAGGCTTGAGAAGATTCCGCACAGCCACACCCCCAGGGGAAGCCCTACGTCACTTTAACAGGAGCTTCGGAACATTCAAGATTACAACTGCGGTTAGGTTTGCGCCCGCGAAGCGCAAGGCATTGCAGGAGGCTCGTACCTTCCCGACGCTGGAACCGCTTTGCACCACTGCCACCACTTCGTCCGTGGCTGAAGCCATTAGTGGGCCAACAACTGAACCGCCCCAGATTGGGGGCGCGAAGACTATGACGTCATGCGTTGTTTTCCATGAAGAGAGGTGCTCCTGCAAATCCCTAAGGCCGAGCGCAGCCATTTCATTCTCTGGCACATGTTCAATGAATTCATCTTGAACCACAGTGGCCTCATTACTGGATGCCAGTAGAACTCGAAACGTTGCTGCAGCAAAGGCTCCGGCCAATGCCACAGCCACATCCTCTGCCACAGCTTTACCATCGGCGCTCACGATTCCTAGGCTCACGGGAAGCTGACCTTGGCGGGCCCCCACTAGCATCCCAACCAAGGACACAAGAGAAGCAGCTTCAGGCCGACCTGCTGCAACGGACACACCTCTCAATTGGAGAAACCGGGACACATCCCTGTGTGACCGAACACGTGGCAGCACCAACTCTGCCACCCCTGCCAATGCGGCGGCGGCCAGAATCGACAACATTAGAACGCGAGCCGGGTCAGGCCCCGCCGGTTCCGGGGCTTCCACCTGTGGCTTACTTGCCTCGTCAAGCACCCGGACGCGCAACCCGGTTGCCAACGGCGCAGCCTCAGAGACGGCTGTCTCCATGAATTCATTGAGGGTCGCCTGCGCTTCATCCAGTTGGAGCGAAAGGTAAGTAATATGAATGACGCCGCTGTTGGGCGGAACGCTAAAGTAAAAGCGCTTCCGGAAGATAAGCGCATCTACGTTAATGTTCAGCTTATTTCTTACTTCGTCTAGAACACGCTCCGATTGAATCAACTCCACAACCTGAAGCGCCCCGTTAATCTGCTGTGAGCTACCTGATACCGTTGATGCATCTTGCGTAACAAGTAATGAACCATAGACGGCATAAGTCGCGGCTGGCACCGTCCTCACAAAGCTGCGCGCCAACATGACACCTAGAGCAATTGCGGGGATAAGAACGAATAACCACCACCAACGGCGCAAAACGAAAAGGACTTCGTGCAAGTCCAACTCACTGACCCCCTAGTTAACCTGTTAGTCGCCCGGTTACCTTTGTCGCTTGATGGACCGACCACGGCAATGTCCAACTTACCTCCTAAGCAGTGGGATAAGCTTCGCGTGCTCATCACGGAGTCTGCCGTTGGCCGCGTACGCTTGTTCCAGGAGTGTTTTGCCGCTTGCGGCATTACCCCGTTTCTCGGCAAGCATCCCCAACCAAAGTTTCGCTTCGGCCGCGGTGTTGGGGCTTTGGCTGGCGGTAACCAATGACTCTTGGGCCAAACTCGTATCCCCCAATAATGCTAGCGCTTCACCCTGGAAGAGTGCAAGCAAAGGTGTAGTGGCAGGGGTTATCTCTGAGGGGACCGCAAAAGCTGGCGTCTTCAAGTGTCTCTGAGCCAGTGATTGTGCTACCGAAGAAACCCGCTGCAGCACTTGCTCTGCCTGGGCCTTTTGGCCTTGCTCCAGGTAGAGACGGCCTACCAGCACGTAGGCCTGGGCAAGGTTTTCGTACCGACTGGCCAAGGAGGGCTGCAAGGTTACGGCACGCTCAAAGGCACGAAGCCCTTCATCAATCATGCCATTGCGTAGAGCAAATGCACCATATGCGGCTTCAAAGTTGGGATTTGTGCTCTCAAGTCGCATAGCGTTTTCAAAGTGTATGCGAGCAGACTGCATAAGCGCTTGATGGTTTTCGGCGCCCGCCATCAGTTCTTGCGTCTGCCCAAGATCGGCTTGAAAACTTGCAGTAAAGGGGTCATAAGTCGCAGCTCGTTCAAAACCAGCTTGCGCAGCTGCCAAATTGCCTTGCTGGAGTTGGCGTGCGGCCGCCTCCCCAATCCGTACTCCAGCCAAAAGCCTCGTCGCAAACACGCCAACGGTAGCACCGGCGAGAATGAATACGACTGCTCTACTGGGTGATGTTATGATGCGACCTCTGTTTAGGCGAGCCGGGCGGGTGATTGGTCTTGGTTCGATGCCTGCAACGACCGCCCATAAACCCCACAAGACGAGGCTCACGGCTGAAAGCGAGAGATCAAAGTCAAATAAGCTATGGAATCCCAATGCCACCGCAGCAATCAAAGCGCCGCTGACCTGCAGTCGAGTGTTAGAACCAGCGCTTGTGAAATGCTTGGCGTAAGAAAGGAGGGCAGTAACCCAAATGGCAAGAAAGGCAGCTAACCCAAGAACCCCTGTCTCGACCAGCGTCTGGGCAAAATTATTATGGACCTGCGTACTGGTGTATCCAAAGCTCTGGTAAGCCTGATAGGTGGCGGCGAACCCCCCTCCACCAGTGCCCGTTAGTGGATGGTCCAACGCAATCCTCAGGGCGTCGCGGGTAAACTGTATCCGCTCGATTGCACTGCGCTGATCTAAACTGATGGTGGTCATGCGGCGCATTATGTCGGACGGAAGTTTGCTTGTCAACAGGGGTGCAGCTGCAAGGCCTGCGACAATCAACGCCACGGTGATCCCAATCCGGTAACGCCGGCCCAGACCTAGTACCGCGGCCTGGCCTATCCCGCCAGCCAATGCCATACCAATCGTGATGACGGTGGCGGTCCAGACAATGCCAGAAGCTGATCGGAACAAGCCTGCTGAAAACAAGGCCGCACTTGCTCCAACTGCAACGGCGGTCAACATGGCACTTAGCACCACTCGGCTGCGGAAGGGGTGAGGCGAGAAAATGACAAGACCCAGCACGCCCACAGGGTACAGGAGCCATGCGCCTCGGGAGTACGTAAAAACGAGTACCAGTAATGATAGCGCAGAGCCCAAGATGAAGGGCAACCTCAACCATACCCGTTCCTCGGCCGCACCTAAGACGTGCCCCAAGAGAACCGATGCAGTCAGGTAAGCGGCAAGGGAGTTGGGGTATTGGAGGGCCGATGCGATACGGCCACCAAGCATCGCACCTTTGTATGAGACGCTACCCGCCCCCACACCAATCCCAAGGAGCGCCAAGAGTACGCCTGTGACGAAAATGG
>JAMDCE010000638.1 GCA_023489135.1 Chloroflexota bacterium | reverse complement strand
GCGCCGCGATAGCCGAGATTGTGAGCTTTCTCTTGTGCTGCCGGCAGGGTGTGATACCGGTACATCAGGAGAGCGCGGGCAGCGGACGGGTAGGTGAATGTGTAAAATGGGAGGACATAGATCTCGGTATCCCAGAAGACGTGGCCTTTATAGCTCTCACCGGTGAGGGCGCGGGCACCAATCGAGATACGCTCGTCCTCAGGGTTGGCCGCGCTGACAAGGTGGTAAATGGCGAAGCGAAGTACTCTGGCTGCCTCCTCGTCGCCCTCTCCGGAGGAGTCCGGAGTCCTTCGGACCACCTCGATGCCAGACGCTTCCCATCGAGAGTCCCACGCCTTAACGTGGTCTGCGACTACCCGCTCCACGCCTTCGCTCAACAGGTGTTCGAGGTGCCTCACCGCCTGCTCAGCCGGCAGTTGCACCTCATGTGAGCTGTACACCGACAGCAATCGGTCCAGACGGTATGCCTTGCCAATCTCCGCTTCCCATTCCCAACGCTCGACCGTCCTTCCCTGACCGGTCTCAATGTCCGGCCGGATGCACTGGCCATCTTCGGCGAATAGTCGACTGGCAGAGGCGAAGGAGACAGTTGTGCCTGTACCAGAGGTGCTGAGATTGAGCAACGCGACTGACTGCGGATACGGAGGGGGTCCCGGAGGAGCAGGCGTGGATGGTGCAGGGATAGATTCAGGCTTCAGGGCAAGTGATCGATCCTCACCTCTTGCTGGCTGTTCGAGGAGACTTTCCAGGGTGATTCGTCCAGAGTAGTTCTCGGGCGTGAGCAATACTGACTGCAGCAACACGTGCCGGTCGGCGAGGGATGCGAGCCTCTGGAAGCGCAGACGAGTCACCCGTCCAGCGAGGTCCTCGTGGCGCCATTCCCGCCAAAGGATTCCCTGTCGTAGATCCAGCACCCGGCGATGCTCCAGGACCTCTCCCTCTTCCAGCTTCAATTCGTGCCCATCCACAATGATATGCAGCCGGACCCAGTCTGGTACAACCGCCAGTTCGGGGATCGCGTCCGACTTGGGATTGATGTCGAACACGCCAGCTATGAAGGTTGCGGGAGAGGAAAGGCTGCTGCCCTCAGCCAGCGATCCCCTGGTGCCGATGTAGCCATTGGCCACGGCGAACAAGGACTCGATCTCGTGTTCACGGGCGAGGTTGAAGCCTTCCTCGATCAGAAGCCAGCTTGGGTCCGATGTCGGGGTGGCGGGGAGTTCGAGAGGGTCGGAGGCAACCTTGGAGGAAGCTGGATGCAGCGGAAGATGCTCGTGAAGGGCAACCTGGTAGGCAAGAAGCTCCGTGAAGCGCGCTGGTCCCCCGCCGATGTGAATAACTTCCGGAGGCACGCCACCGGGCTCCAGCCCCACGGACACGAACACGGCCTCTCTTGATAGTGGAGTAACCATCTTGTGATCGCTCCCCTCGAAGCCGGCGATGGGGCCGAACTCGTCGCCGCCGATCAGGATGTCCTCGGGAGGAATACCTTTCTTCTCGGCCAGCTCGCGCATCACCCAGTCGATGGCATCGGACTTGTCGGTCAGGCCGATCTCGACGTGCTTGACGTCGCTGGTGATGCGCGCATCCTTCAAGCCCTTTTCCCGGATTTCCCTCTCGGCCAGCCCGAACACTTCGCGCAGGGCACCGGCAAACCCGGCGCCTTTGAGGCGCGCTTCCACCGCCTGCAGCAAGCGGCCGATCTCCGATTTAGGAGGGTCGCGCCACTCTGGCAGGGGGATAAGGTCAATCTTGCGCCGGTTCAGGCGTCTGTAGATGACTCGGATGTCCAGGCCGGTGCTGGCCACTAGTTGCTGGCGCACGGCATCGGCGATTTCGGTGAGCAGGCGGTTCTCATCAGGCGTGGCGATGCGTCGCCAGACTAACACCGGATTCGACTGGGCGTCGAAGCCCCGATACATCTCAGGCGCTGTAAGTATCGGGGCGAAGCCATACACCTCGGAGCCGCGGTTGGTCGAGATGTATAGGTGACGCTTGTGTGGACCTCGGATGGCAGCCGAGAGCTGGCGATCGATATTGGGAAAGCTGGTGCCGGTGATGACGACGACGTATACCCTGAGCCCGAGCAGCCTCTCGATCAGTTCGCGCACCCGGCCGATATCCTCACTACGGCCGGTGACCGCCGTGCCATCCCAGTCGAAGGCTATGATCTTGAATGGTCGAGCCAGTTGAGTTGGAAGCTCGCTCACGTTAGCTCCTTGACCTGCACCTGCGGCAGGAGCGCCACTACCTCGTCGGGCGTTCCGAGGGCTGTGCCTGGTGTCATGGCCGTCGCTGCCCCAGCGGCAGTCCCTAGCCGCAAGCCTTCTACGATATCCTCTCCACGGGCAAGCGCGACCGCTAAACCCGCGACAAGAGAATCTCCTGACCCCACTGTACTACGACGCTGAACCTTCGGTGGCATAGCCTGCCATATCTTGCCATCGTGAGCGCAGATGGCTCCCTCCACCCCCATCGAGATCACCACCACGGCAATGCCCCGACTCGCCAGTTCTTTGGCGCCCTGCACCACCGCCTCCAGGTCAGGGAGAGATCGGCCCAATAGTCGCTCGGCCTCAGCCACGTTTGGTTTGATGAGATATGGCTTGGCATCGGCTCCTTGTAGCAAAGGAACGCCGTCGGTATCAAGGATGGTATTAACACCTTTGGAGTGAGCCAGGCGGACGTAGGTGGCATAAGCGTCCTCTGGCATGCCGGGTGGCAGGCTGCCGGCAAGTACCAGCACCCGGCCCGATTGCAGCCAGAACTGGATGAGATCGTCGAGTCTCGCCCGATGTTCCTGGTCGACGGGCGGCCCCGGCCCGTAGAGGCTAGTGCCTGTGTGGTTGATCTCGTCGATAATCGTGACGTTGATGCGCGTCTGGCCGGGAACGCGCACGAAATGATGTTGGACGCCCTCGTCGTCCAGCGCCTTTTCGGCGATGAGGCCAATCTCCCCTGCCAGGAAGCCGAAGGCGATGGTCGGCCACCTGAGGCGGTGGGCCACCCGCGAGACATTGATGCCCTTGCCGGCGGGATCCAGCTGCGATTCGCGGAAGCGGTTAACCTCTCCAACTTCGAGGCGATCCACAAAAATGGTCTGGTCGACCGCTGGGTTGGGGGTCAGGGTAATGATCACATCACGTTACTCCTCACTGGCCACGCGGCGCGCGACTCTGCCTCGATGCCCCTTGGGCAGCTGTCGGCACTGGCTCAGCGGGCTCTTCGGCCCCTTTGAAGCCTTCTTCCATAAACTGTTTCTGCGCCGCTCGCAGAGCCACAGCCATTGCCGCGTGAACTGCGGCCTCGGGCGTCGTCCGGGGCAGGAAGGTCTTGACGATGCCCAACGACTTGTTCGTCTTCTCGATGGACTTCGTCGCGTCCCGCTCGATCCCCGTCATTGCCCGGATCGCATCGATGTTCTCTGGAATCGCGATAGCCTCGTTGTCTACCTGGAAGGTGAGGTACACTTCACGGTCGTCCGCAGCCAGCGCATCTTCCCAGACGGCCACCTCCCACATGTCGTGCCGTGGCCGGTTCAGATCACGCATTAGCTCGATCACGGAGTTCAGCGCCACAAGCCCATCCGTTGCCCGAACGAAGGCGATGCGCGGCTCCTCCCACAGTGCATGGCGCAACTCATCCAAACTTACCGGTCTAGTGGTCTCGACCATAGCATAGTGGATGTGGCTCAGGTTGTAGGGGCCAGCTCCGGCCATAGTGGTGATATCCAGTCCCGGCATAACCGTCTGCGCGTCCGGCCCCTGGTGACTGGGCACTTTTGTCTCAGGGATCACGGTGTTGATCATCCCATTCTTGTGGCTCTCCCAGGGGTCCGTTCCTCGACGTAAGAGGACTGCTCGCGCCCGCTTCACCCAGCCCTGCTTATGCAACGCGTGCATAACCCTGCAGAGTGCGGTGGTATTGCACGACACGACCCGGGCAAACTGGCGGTTCAGGGCACCGGCGTAGTTGACCTGCGCGGTGAAGGAGTAGCCCGCAAGCTCGTGCTTTTCTCCCCCCTGGAAGATCGCTTTAATCCCAGCCTTTTCGTAGATAGGCTTGTTCTTGGCGCCAATGCCTTTTGGCGTACAGTCGACGACGATATCCACCTGTCGCAGGAGATCGTCCAAAGTGCCCGTCACCGGTATCCGCGCCTCTTCCATCTGCTGTCGCTTGTCTGGCAACGAGGCGTAGATGGGATAGCCACGTTCTGCGGCCACACGGCTGCGGTAATCGTAGGTAATGTCGGAAATACCTGCCAGCTCCATGTCATCCTGGAGACTGATGGCGTCGGCAACGCGTTTGCCGATGACGCCGTACCCGTTGACGGCAACTTTCACCTTTGTTTTCTGGATCATCGCATTGTCCTCCTGTAAGTTAGCGAGAGGGATAGTCTTATCTTGTCGGAACCGCTACCTCATACCACTGGTTTAGCCAGGCCTCCATCTGGGCAATCTCCTGTCCTTGTGAAATGACGATTTGGCTGGCCAGCTTGTAGAGATCCTCGTGGCTGCCACTGATTAACACTGGCGCAGCCGTCTGGATGGCGATAGCGTGGTGCTGTGACATCGCGCTCATAAATGCGACCTCAAAATCCGCGCCGCTCTTGTTGTCCAGTGCCTTCATGCTGGCGGTCATGTCCGGCATCAGCCCCTGCAGGATTGGCTGGTCGAACTCGCTCTGGATGTTTGCCGGTATGGTTGTGTCTGTCGGAGCATTCAAACCATACCAGTCTCTGAGGTAATTGGTCATTGTTACGATCTCTGCTTGCTGCGAGTCCACAATCCTTTGCGCCAGCGTGCGCAGCTCCGGATGCACCGCTTTTTCCAGAGCCATTCCTGCCATCGCTACTGCCTCTCGATGGTGCGGGATCATTCCCGTCATAAAGGTTGTCTCCAGTCGCGCGACTTGCTGTTCAGGTGCAGGATCAGTAATGCCGACACGCAACACCGCAATCACCGCAACCGCAGCCAGCACCAATACTGCCGCGGGGATTATCAATAGTCGGAAACGCATTGTTCCTCCTCATCCGATCATCATCACCGACATTCGGCGCCGGGCCATCGTTCCTGTCAGGTCGCCTTTCAGAAGGGCTGCTCTGGATTTTGCTCGAACCTCTTCCTAGCTCCGCATAGCCCCCGATGGTATTCGTAGGTGATATTGGAAACGCCCACGAGATCTATGTAGTCTTGCAGAGCCAGAGGATCAGCAAACGTGTTGCCGATAACACCATAGCCATTGGAGCAACTCTTACCTTTCGGTTCTGCGCCGTGAGATCGACCTCCCCTTGATTCATTAAGGGTACACTTCTTCGGCAGCAATACGTATGCCAGTGGCTGGAGCTACATGTGTCCTGTTCTAACAGATGGCATCTTGGCCCTGGACGCTGAGATGCGTCAGAGTCTGCCAATCATGTTACAGTCTAGGAAAAAACAATACGCTACAGTGAGGTCGAGAAACTTGACCATAGCGCGAACGTGTTAGTCACAATGCCGGGACAAGGGGTGCCAGGGGCATGTCGCAGCCATCCCCGCTTTCCTAGGTTCTTGGAGATAGGTGGAGATATTCTTTCAGCACTCTCTCAGGCGTGACCAATACAGTCTTAAGATACTGAGCCTATACTTCTGTAATTAGCTGAATGTCGTCGATCACTAACCTACGTGCCCCTAACCAAGGCCGAGAAACCTGCAGAAGAGGAGGAATGTTCATGGAGAAGGGGACAGTACGGTATGAGGTTGTGAGGGATTACGGGGATGAATACCGCGTTTTGCAGGACATAGCTCTATCCAATGAGAAATGTACGAGAGAAGGGCTCGTTGAACTGGGACGGCAATTCACACGTGATTTCAAGGATAAACACGTGGTGGTTCTGAGCATATTTGATGATACAAAAGCTGTTTTGGATGGCAGTCGTCAGCCAAAGACCGAAAGTGGAATAGCCAACTTTACGGATCACCTGCGTGCATTGTACGTTGGTAACACCGAGACTGGTCTCCACGAGCTAGTCGTCTATCCGGATCAAGAACGGATGTCCACTCCAACGGTCAGGTACTCATACTGTCTCCAAGGCGAAGAGGGATGGTAGGTCATTCCACTGCGAGTCCATTCAAATGGCGCCAGTGCTCTGTGATCCCCTATACTTATGGAAACATCAGCCTAAAGAGGAGGTAAGACGAAGTGGGTCTGTTTGCGCGTATGTCGACCCTCATGAAAGCCAAGACGGAGGCTTTCCTTGACAAAGCCGAGGATACGGGACAGATGTTGGATTACTCTTACGAGAAACAACTGGAGTTGCTGCAGAACGTCAAGCGCGGCGTCGTCGATGTAACCACGGCAAAGAGGCGTCTCGAACTCCAAGAGGAGCAGCTAAAAGAAAACGCTGCTAAGTTTGATGGTCAGGCACGGGCAGCCCTAGCAGCGGGACGCGAGGATCTCACTCGCACAGCACTCGAGCGAAAGCAGGCGGTTCTCGTGCAGATTCAAGACCTGGAAGGGCAGATCGCGGGGTTACAGAACGAGCAGGATAAGCTGACGGCTGCCGAATCCCGCCTGGCGGCCAAGGTCGAGGCTTTTCGCACACACAAAGAGACCATCAAAGCCCAGTATTCAGCGGCCGAGGCAGAGGTGAAGATTGGCGAGGCAGCCACCGGTATCTCAGAGGAGATGTCCGACGTTGGTCTCACCATACAGCGTGCCAATGACAAGACCGAGAAAATGCGAGCCCGGGCGGGGGCAATCGATGAGTTGATAGCTGCGGGAACACTGGAGGATTTCACCGGGTCTTCGGACGTTGTGGATCAAGAACTTGTCCGGATATCTTCTTCCCAGAACGTGGAACAGGAACTGGCGAGGCTTAGAACGCAGTTACAGGGTCCACAGCAGCAACAGCAGTTGGAGGGTAAGAAGGAATGATCGTGAGGATCACATCCGAGGGGCAATATCACGTCGACGACCGGCTCGTCGCCAAATTGAATGATCTGGACAACCGCATCGTCCAGGTTGTTGCAGTGAAGGACAAAGGTCAATTCCAGGAACTTCTATTGGAGTTGGTTACGCTCGTGCGTGAAAACGGCCAGGCCATTGGCTACGAGACGCTGCAAGAGTCGCAACTAATCCTTCCACCTCCTGATCTCTCGTTTGAGGAGGCGCAGGCGTTGTTCACGGGCGAAGGACTGATCCCTGGCTGAAGAAAGCGTCTCAGCAGGGAACTGGCAGCGCGCCGAGTTCGAATCCGGCGTGCTGCCAATAAAGCGTTGGAAAGGATGCATGCGATGCCCTTGAACAACGGTTTTACGGTACGCTCCTTTCGACATAACTGCTAACGCAACGCGTACATTACCAAGAGTCCAAAGGCGAAGGCGGCCAGTGCTACCAAGGCCACCATAAGGACAGACCCCCATCGTGGGCAAACCCAGGCCACCTCCGCCTCAAGCCCCGGTTGATCTCACCTTCAAACAAGATACCAGCCATCAAGAGTGGAAGCGTACCGACGACGACAAGCAACACGGGAACAGCCTGTACTACACTCTCCACCAAGTTGTCATCAATTTCAACAACCGGCCTCCTCGGAATTATTGTATAACAGCAATCGTTCCTGAGGTTAATAGAGACAAGGAGCGGATAAGGCTTTGGTAAAGGTTTTCAGGGGTTGCTACCGCTTTGGGAGGGTGAAAATGAAAGGGCTTCGAGGTAAGACTGGTCATCGATAATCGCGAAGGCCAGCTGCAGCACCAGCAGGTAGAACAGCCCTCCTCCCACCCAGGCCAATCCGGCAAGGGCGTGTGCCCAGCGGTTCGCGACCAGCATAATGTCGTTGACTTCCATCGATGGCCTGCGAACAACTGTTGTAGCTTCGTACAGAAATGATGCGCTCTAACAGGGTCCTTTTCCACAACCGCGCGCCAGAAGTAAAGGCCGGCTTTCTAGTTGGCCGTTCCCCAACTGGTTCCACCGCCTTGGCTACAACCCTCGCTCTTGAACAGACCGTAGTCGACGACAAACGCGTAGTGCAAGATCATAATTAGTCGTCCAGTTGCTAGAGCCTCGACTAACCGGCATGGGCGACATGGAGAATTATGAACAATGCTACGATCACTATTAATCCGACTGCGAGAGTCCAGCCTGCAAGAGACCAGCCACGCCCACGCCAGACGCTTCTGTTTGGTCTGGTCTTCGCCTGTGTTGCGCCCTTCCACACTGTTCGCTTCGTCCGCATTCGTTGTTCAGTCTTCGGACCTTTCCCCTTCGAGGACGAAGGCCGCGTCCGCTGACTAGAGGCGCCAGTATTCAGCCTCTTTGCCAGTGTCGCTACAATCCTATTCATGTCGTGTCTCTTCTCGGCTCAGGGCGCTCGCGAACAATCGCAGCCCCATAAGCAAGAGGGTTAGCTTTCAAGTAGTCTATCTCCCCACGTTCGTCCAGAACTGAATCGTCGGCGTGAACAGCCTCAACTTGTGCCAGGAAAAGGTCATGTGACACCAGGTTGACCGTTTGAATCACCCGGCACTCGATGTTGACCAGGCACTCGGCAATGAGCGGCGTTTTGACTTTGAGGGCAGGCACAGCAGTTAGTCCAGTTGAGGCAAACTTGTCACTTCTCGTGCCGGAGGAGGTGCCACAAAGGTCCGTGGCTGGCAGCATATCTGCTGTGGGGAGGTTCACCACGAACTCGCCGGTCTGGGAGATAAGCGTGTGAGAGAGACGGCTGGGGCGAAGAGAGATGCCGATTACGGGCGGCTCGGCAGCTAACGAGGCAATTCGGTTCACCGTGATGATGTTAGGGCGTTGGTGGCCGCAGCTAACGAGAACCACAGGCACTGGATACAGAACCGTCGACGGTTCGAGAACACGTTTAGGCAATTCGGCCTCCTTGTTGTGAAGTATTTTGGCGCAGGCAGCTTCTGTATTTTTGCACGAGCGGGTTCCCCTCTGTCTGCGCTTCAGCGATGCCTCCCCCTATGTTGGACACGTTACCATAGCCCATCCACGAGGATACTGACCGCTTGATCCCCCACTGGGCCGGTGTGACAGTAGAAGATGATCTCCTCATTCATCGTTATGATGGACAAGAACCGATGACATCCCGGTTCAATAATGGCTCCGAATCGGGATGCCATCGACAGTTGGGTCAAGGTCTGGGCTGCGTTCTCACAATTCCCGAAGCTCACCCGACCTTATCTTCTCAACAAGAATGTTCCACTCTTCTTTCTTGAGGACCGCCAGGTTCCGGTCTTCGCCAATGCGAACCTCGTTACCACAAAAGTGTACCGCGGGGCAACAGCCGCCACTCTTGCACAGGTAGATCTTCTTTTCCAACATGAACCTCCATTGATTCTCGTCGTGTTCGTCCCAAGCTCGGCATCTGCGACTCATTACCTTGAAAGCCACAGTCGCCAGGCATCAGCCGCCGGCCATCGGCTTCGGGCCTTTGATCTTCCCGGAGCTGTCCACGTACTTGGTCGGGTTCTGGTCGAAGGCTTTCTTGCAGCCAGGGGCGCAGAAGTAGTAGGTATTGCCCTGGTAAACAGAGGTCGCCGCCGCCTTCTTCGGGTCCACATCCATACCGCATACCGGGTCTTTAGCCATTATCTTTCCTCCTGTCTTTCTTGAGGCTTTTCACCTCATGAGAATCGATTTACCCAGGTCCTTCTTTCTGGAATCTGACCAGGTAAGCTGACTACATCTCGCACCTCCTGATTTTGCTATGAGAACTCTATGTCAAAACGGTCGAGCCGTTGGGTCTTGTCCACCTCCGCGCTAATCCGCTGTTAACGATGGATTGCTTTTCGGATCACGTCCATCAATTCTTGGATCGCTTCTTCGCCTCGCTCCTCTCTGATCGCATCGGCGACGCAGCCTTTGATGTGGTCCTGCAACATCCGCAGCGCCACTTCGTCGGCAGCCGACGAAAGGGCCGTGAGTTGCTGCACGACGTCGACGCAGTAGCGGCCTTCCTCGATCATTCGAGCGATGCCCCGAGCCTGGCCTTCGATTTTCCGCATCCTGGCCAGGAGCAATTCCCTCTCCTCGTCACAACGGTAGACTTTGCCAGGCTTCAGTGCCTTCGCCATTCTCTGTCATCCTTTCATTCTGGACCTACCATAAGCATCCTTACTCACCCAAGGCTCAGCTTTTGAGCCGGCTCTTGACCCAGGGCGTGATCGTCGGCATCGTGACGATCATCGAGAGCAAGAAGACCCAGGCAGCGCCACCGTAGACCGCGGTCGCCGTGTACTTGCCCATAGCGCTGGCCACAAAGATGAAGGTCAACGCTATGGCTAACGAGATGGGCGTGTAGATCAACGCGCTGATTCGAGCGGCCCGGGCTTGTCCCTGTTCCATCTTTGTCCTCCCTGTGACTTCTAGACTTGATTCCGGAAACGTCTCAATGTGACCCGCCTTGCGCCGGATTCAGAGACGGCTCCCCCAGTCCACGCGCTGCTTCGCGCCGCAATGTGGGGATGAAGCGGCGCATTAGCTGCGTGTTCATTGTGACTGTTACCGAACTGATCGCCATAAAGGCTGCCGCTAACTCCGGACTGACTACCCAGCCGAAGAACGGATAGGCCAGGCCGGCGGCGATGGGGATTCCCAGGCTGTTGTAAATGAACGCCCAGAAGAGGTTCTCCTTGACCTTGCGCATCGTCGCCTTGGCCACCTCGATAGCCGTGACCACGTCTCGAAGATCCTCTTTCATCAGGATAACGTGCCCGGTTTCCTTGGCCACGTCGGTGCCGGAGCCAATGGCGATTCCCACATCGGCTTGCGCGAGGGCAGGAGCGTCGTTGATCCCGTCGCCTACCATAGCGACTCGCTTGCCCTCGGCCTGGAGCTTCTTCACTTCCTCGGCCTTATCCTGCGGCAGCACCTCGGCCAGCACCCGATCGATTCCGACCTGCTTGGCGATGGCCTCCGCTGTGCGCTGGTTATCCCCGGTGATCATCAGCACTTGCAGCCCCAGCCGGTGCAGCCGGGCCACGGCATCTCGGGAATTCTCCTTCAAGGTGTCGGCCACGGCGATGATTCCCGCTGACCGGCCAGCCAACGCCACAAACATCACCGTCTTACCAGCCTTCTCCAGTTCCTCGGCCTTGCCCAGCAGCTCGTGGAAGTCGATGCCTCGCTCGCGCATCAGCTTCCGGTTGCCCAGCAGGACCTCCTGGCCCTGGATCTGAGCCCGGACGCCGTGGCCGGGAATAGACTGGAAGCGATCCGCATCGGCCACCTCCAGCCCCGCGTCAACCGCTCCACGCACGATGGCCTCGCCAAGAGGATGCTCCGAGTTCTTCTCGGCCACGGCTGCCAGGCCCAGTACGACTTTGTCCGAGAGATCCCCCCCGACCAACACGTCTGTCACCGACGGCTTCCCACGGGTGAGGGTGCCCGTCTTGTCGAAGACGATGGCGTTCAGCTTCGTGGCGGTCTCCACGGCATCCGCGCCCTTGAAGAGAATGCCGTGCTCAGCTGCCTTGCCTGTTCCAGCCATCATAGCCGCTGGCGTCGCCAACCCCACCGCGCACGGGCAGGAGATGATCAGCACGGTCACTGACATGAGCAGGGAGAAGCCGAATACGCCAATCGCCCCCAGTGTGCCTGGGGTTAGCAAAAAGCTGCTGTCCGGCGTGAAGAACCGCTCGTAGCCCACGAAGAACCAGAAGACGAACACGATTACGGCAAGCAAGTGTACGCCCAGGATGAAGTGGCCCGCTACCCAGTCCGCCAGCTTCTGGATGGGCGCTTTGGAGCCCTGAGCGTCCTCGACGAGCTTGATGATCTGGGCCAGGGCGGTGTCCTTGCCCACCTTAGTCGCCCGGAAGCGGAAGGCGCCAGCTTTGTTGATGGTGCCGCCGATGACCTGGTCGCCGACTTTCTTCTCGACGGGGATCGATTCGCCGGTGATCATCGATTCGTCCACCGACGAGTAGCCCTCCATCACGACGCCATCAACCGGGACGCTTTCACCTGGCCGGATCACCACTATCTCCCCGACCTCCACCTCGTCGGCCGGAATCTCGATCTCCTGGCCATCCCTGATCACGCGCGCCGTCTTGGCTTGTAAGCTCATC